>JBLIRM010000047.1:0-17984 GCA_049472295.1 bacterium
AGGGAGGAAAAAGGACAGGCGACTCAACGACATTAATATTCCATCATGCCTCGTGAATGACTTCTTTATGAGGTGGGAAATGGGAAGAAAAAAGTAAGGTAGATATTTATCATAATGATCATCAATGGCTTTTAAAAATTAAAGAGAGGGAAATATGAAATTTGAGGATCTCAGACATCATCTAAGGAACAAATTCCTCACAGGGCTTCTGGTGATACTTCCCGCGTTCATTACCCTACTCATGGTCCGTTTCAGCTTCGGTCTTTTCCAGAGTCTCTTTTCGGGGCCTTTTGCCTTTCTGTCCAAATTACTGGAATTTCCTGAGAAGGTCACCTATTATCTGTCCGGGATACTGGGGCTTCTAACCTTGCTCATAGTGACCTATTTTACAGGCCTGATCGTTTCCAATGTGCTTGGCAGAAAGATCATTCAACTGGGGGAAAAAATCCTCAGCAAGGTGCCCCTGGTCTGGAACATCTACCACTCCTCGAAACAGCTCATGGAATCCATCTCCGTGACAGGGAAACAGGCATTCAGGCAGGTGGTGCTGGTGGAATATCCCCGCAGGGGGATTTATACCCTGGGATTTCTGACCTCCGATGCCAGGGGTGAGGTCCAGATGGTAACGGAAAAGGACACGGTGAATATCTTTGTCCCCACCACGCCCAATCCCACCTCCGGTGTCCTGATCGTGGTTCCCAAGGAGGATCTGATCCCGCTCTCCATGAGCATTGAGGAAGGGATCAAGGTGGTGGTCTCAGGTGGAATGGTGGTGCCGCCTCTGCCTAAAAAGACACAAAATATCGTGAACAAGGAAAAGGCCGAGAAAACAGAAGAGGAGATTCAGGTTTAATTACGGGGATAACCTCTTATGATCAATGATTGAGATTTTGTAACCGTTCACTGCATTTCCCTGTTGTCATTGCGAGGAGCCAAAGGCGACGTGGAAATCTCAAAAACGAGATTGCTTCGCTTTGCTCGCAATGACGTGCAATGACTTGCAATTACAAATAGCGTGAACGGTTACGAAATTTTGTGAGGAATTTAATTTACCTGCGCCTGATACGTGGCGGGATAAGCCCAAAGAAGACCATGCAATGGACAAAGGTATGATTCAGGAAGTATAAGCACAGTGCAGCCCCTCTCATATCCTTTGCATAAAGGATCAGATAAAAACCATTCAATTTGTTGATAACCACATCCTGGAGAAAATTGCTCATGATGAAACACCTCAAACATTCTATATAAATCTTATTTTTCATAATTTTATTCATTGTTTGCGTCTCTGTTTAACTTGGCGATATAATGCCTTTCAACATTACGATTGGATCGGAGACTGCCAGGATATGATCAAGAGTGTCCCCCCCGGAAAAGACAATCAAAGGCCAGATTTGATCCGCGTCAGCTCTGCGGAGGAAATCGCTGCGTCGTATCATGCCTATCTGATGGATGAATCCCGTTTCGGCCCGGGCCGGGCCGAGGAAATCATTTTCCCGACGACAGAGGCACAGGTTTGCCGGATTCTCAAAGAAATGGCCTGCAGCCGCATCCCTGTCACTGTATCAGGCGCCAGAACAGGGATTACTTCCGCGGGGGTACCCATGGGTGGGGTGCTTATGAATATGGAACGCATGAACCGAATTCTGGATATCATCCGGGAGAAGGAGGGTGACTGGTCCGTTTGGGTCGAACCCGGTGTCAGGCTCTGTGATCTTCACGAACAGGTGGGAAAAAAATCACTTCCCCTGCCCGAAGAAAAGATGAGCCCCTTTCGGTATGACAAGGCCGTTTATTTTTACCCCCCTGATCCCACCGAGGAGACAGCTCTGATCGGATCAACAGTGGCAACCAATGCCTCCGGCTCCAGGACATTCCATTATGGCGCCACAAGGCATTTTGTGCAGGCTCTCAGGGTCGCACTCACCAATGGAGAGATCCTTGAGATGGAAAGGGGCCGATGCCCGCTCGCTTTCGATGGTCTTTTTCATATAATGGACTCAACCGGCAAGGAAACGGTCTTTGCCCCTCCCGGGTATGTGACCCCCGCCGGCAAATCAACCTGCGGCTACTTCAGCAGACCTGATATGGAGTTGATCGACCTTTTCATCGGTTCAGAAGGGACATTGGGTGTGGTGACTGCCGCAAAGCTTAGACTGGTCAAGAAACCCGAGGCCATTCTGAGCGCCCTTTCCTTCTTCCCGGAAGAGTCACAGGCCATATCCTTTGTGATCGAGGCAAGGACAAATCTGGCCCCTTTGTCTCTTGAATACTTTGATTCCCATTCATTGGACTTGATCCGTGACCACTCTCAGGAGGGCTCCCGTTTCAATCCGCCAGACCATGCCAGGGCTGCCATTTTTTGGGAAACGGCTTACTCTGAAGAGAAACTGGAAGATGTATACGAAGGTTGGGAGGCCATTTTAACGAATCAGGGTTCATCCATGGATGATACCTGGGCCGGGATGGATAAGGCCGAGTGGTTGAAATTAAAGGAATTTCGTCATGCTATCCCTGAATTGATCAATCGTATCGTCGGACAGAGAAAGGGGGGAAATCCGAATATCCATAAGGTGAGCACGGATATGGCGGTGCCGGATCACAATCTGGCCGGCATGATGGAGGCCTATGAGCGCTCGCTCAGTGATGCCGGGCTGTCATATGTGGTATTCGGGCATATCGGAGAGAATCACCTCCATGTGAATATCCTGCCGAGGAATGAAGCGGAGGTTTCTTTGGGCAAGGTAATTGTAAAAACCCTAGCAAAAAAGGTGGTTTCCATGGGCGGAATGATCGCTGCAGAACACGGTATCGGCAAACTAAAGCATGATCTTCTGAGGATACAATATGGAGAAAACGGCATGAAAGAGATGGCAAGGGTCAAGAAGGCCCTGGATCCCGCGGCCATTTTGGGAAGGGGCAACATCTTTCCGGAATCCCTTCTGAGTACAAATGCATAATTCTCACCCATCTTTTTAAATATTGCCTTTATGAATTAATATAATGCAATAGGGTTGCATATATTTTAAATCGTGAATTATTTTTTTGCATTTTGGAATAAAAAAATTATGCTGATCTTGGAAACAATATTTATTTAATTTTAATGTTTAATTTTATATTTTCCACCCCAAAATATCGGCTTCTTACTCCCTTCCCTCTCAACTACTTATAGACCAGACATTTTTAACTTCCTGTATTTCTGAAGGAAAAAATATTTTTCGCTCAGATCGGCACAAACCCTTTCCTGAACGTATTAAATGCAGCCATAGAAGTGAAAAACTTTTCTTGGCATATCAGTTGCTTATTTAATTTATGTCAGCTTAAAGAAACAAGAAAAAACGGGGGGAGAATTTATGGCAACTAATAAAACGTTCAAGCATTCCGAATCTCGCACAAACGACCGCTATTTCTGCACATTTTGTAATCAGCCTTGCATCTATCACTCTCTGATCCCTTCTCCCCCTGAAATAAAAAAATACACATCTTCATACAAAGGTATCATCAGATGTCTCAAGTGCCCCAAACTGAAAGCCAATATCTCTTCAAATCCGAACCTGGATATCTTTTTCAGAACCCTCGGAAATCATTTTTTGACCCTTCTGCAAAAAACGGAACTGGATCAAATGATCCTCAACAAGCAAGAATTCAGTCTTGAAAATATCCGGAAAAAAACAGCAGATAATCGACTCGAACAGCACCGTCAGGAAAGGGCCTTACAAGATATGATCACCCATTACGAGTCCCTGCTTAAAAAAAGAGGGGTCTACCTTCAAACCCTGCAGACATTGAGCATGATCATCAGCAAGACACCGGACCCGGACAAGATATGGAAACGCACCTCTTTTCTACTCACCAGAAGGCTCCTTGATCTTGAAGCAGTAGGTCTGGTAATATTACAGAAGGATTCCAGCACGATTAAGCAGCGTTATACGTCACTTCTTCCGGTAAGACTTTCAAAGTTTATCGACGGATGCCTTGACTGCCATCGTTTTTGTTTGTGGTTTGCAGACAATGAGATCTTTGTTAGTCTTTATCAAGTTTTTTGGGAGGGATACAGCTCCCAAAAAAGGCCGGGCCCCCGCATAGAGGATATGCTGGAACGATGCCTTCTTTTTCCGGTCAAGGCTCATCTCTCTCTTACCGGGGTCTTTATCGTGCTTATGAAGCACCTTTCATCATCAATCGAAGAAATGGCACCTTTTTTCTTGACTGCTGCCAGATTAATCGAGGGGGGTATCATCTCAGTTACTTGACACATTCTGAAAGGGATCTCATAAGATATGCTTATCAAAAATCCTTCTGATCGGGCCATAAACATATTTGACCGTCTTGCCCAGGAGTATCCTCATCCCAAGACAGCACTAAGCTTTCAAAACCCTCTGGAGTTGCTCGTTGCCACAATCCTGTCTGCCCAATGCACGGACGTGCGTGTCAACCAGGTCACAAAAACCCTCTTTCAACAATATAAATCGGCACAGGATTTTGCTCAGGCAGATCTGGGCACACTGGAGGATTCCATAAGGCCCACCGGTTTTTTTCGTAACAAGGCAAAGGCCATTAAAACATGCTGTCAGGAGATTATAGAAAGACATGGGGGTAAGGTGCCCGGGAACATGGAGACCCTAACAAAATTGACAGGTGTAGGCCGAAAAACAGCCAATGTGATTTTGGGCAATGCATTCGGAATCCCAGGGATTGTGGTGGACACCCATGTTAAAAGGCTCTCACAAAGGATGGGACTCACCCGGAACACTGACCCTGTCAAGATCGAGTTCGATCTTATGGCGCTCTTGCCGGAAGAGAGATGGACCCCCTTTTCTCACCTTTTGATATTTCACGGCCGTACCATCTGCATGGCCCGAAAGCCCAAGCACGCGTCCTGTTGCGTGGCTGATATCTGCCCTTCAGCCAATCTGTGAATAGATATGTTCGTATCGCTTTTCCTCTCCCTGAGAAGTAAAAAAAGGCCGCTGGAAAATTCTCCAGCGGCCTTTGATTAATCAGCGTATTTTCTTTTTCTAAAATCCGAAGATCTGGGCTAACTGGGCAGGATCTGCCTGTCCGTAATACACCCCCTCCTGATATCCATATCCGGTATAAGGCACACCCGGTCTCGGGAATGAGCTGCCGCTCGAATATTGGGAGGAACCGGTCTGAGGATAATAACCCTGACCCTGCATCCCATAAGGCTGCTGCATCATCCCATAAGGCTGCTGCATCATCCCATAAGGCTGCTGCATCATCCCATAAGGCTGCTGCATCATCCCATAAGGCTGCTGCATCATTCCATACTGCATTGGCATGCCCAACTGTTGCCCATATGGCATTCCTAATCCACCCATTGGCATTCCTAATCCACCCATTGGCATTCCTAATCCACCACTAAAAGGCATACCGCCAAGAGGCATTCCGAATTGGGCAGGGCTATTTGAAGCCATTGTGAGAATTGCAATCAAACAAAAAATACTGATAAATATTAAAATTCTCGAAACCTTTTTCTTCATAACCTTTTCACTCTTTCCTCTTTGATTTTATTCTTCTTGAACCTTCAAAACAATCAGAAAGTTTTAAATGATTCACCTCACTCTCTTTTTCTATTTAAAAAAAGACCTTTTAATATCAATAGAATTCCAAAAAAGGACGTCTCTCTCTTTTTTTAATTTAAATCTAAGTTATCAGGTCCACCCCCTGTTTAAAAATGATTATAATATATTTATCATTTAATAGACGGAAAAAAATAACCCATCATTATGCTTTGCAAAAAAAATGCCTATACCATCCGACAAATATTCTTGGAATCGAGCGAATGGTTTGATCTCTGGGATCCAAGGCATGACGATCCTTTTGTCAACCTTTCCGCCAAAAACCATCATTCAAAGGAAATGATACGCATTTCCAAATGTTGCAATATTTTTCACACTTCTGTGAGGGATTGGTAATCCTGACAGTGCTTGAACAACTCAGAAGGGTATTCCCTGCGGGATTAAGATCGAAACTCCTTTGCTACTTCATCCTTAATAAGAAGCGTGTTTGGATCCAAAAGAAGATGCAATTCCAGCAAATTGGGATTATCATGATCCTTCAAAAGACACAAACGGACCGAATCCTCAAAGGGCTCGAGAAAAACAACAACACTCAACAGATCATCCACGAGATGACAGGGCGCAGGGATACCGCGTTCATTGGTCATAAAATCCTCGCGATGGGTCTGAACGGAAAACCAGACTTCAAGATGATTGTCGCTTGCAATAGATTTGATCCTCTCAAGATCCGCTCGGGTCAGGGAATCAAAGAAATGCCCATCAATCAAAACAACATCCGGTATAAAATTACCGTGTTGCATCAACCGGTTGAGCCCGGCCTCCATTCGGTCGGCGCTGAACATATTGTCAGTATAGCACAAAATCATCCGCTTTGACGCTATCTCCTCCCGAATGGGATCGGGCTGATTCAAATGATAAGACCGGATAATATCCTCGAGGATCTCATCATACCAGTCCCTCACCTCATCAACCTTCTTGCCCACAGAAAAATGAAGGACATTCCGGCCTTTGAAGAGGTTGTCCAGTGATATCTGGATAAGACATGCCGTTTTACCGACACCTGCCCTCGCCATGATCACACCCATGTTTCCCTGACCCAGTCCGCCATGGATGCATTTTTCAAAGATCCTCATCGGATTTTTCCTGGACATTGCTTCACGCCACATTTCTTTATCCCCTTTTCCCATAATATTCTCTTTTAATGAACTTTTCAATACCGTGATCATCAAGCTGCCCTCTGAGAAGCTTTCTTTTCATTATACTCCTTTTTGAGTGCCTCTGCGATACTCTGGGGAACCTGTCTATACCGGCAAAATTCCATGGTGAATTCCGCCTTCCCTTGTGTGGAAGACCTCAGAACAGTGGAATATCCGAACATCTCCGCAAGGGGGACCTCTGCCTCGATAATGGAAAAGCTCTCTTCTTCCGTTGTTCCGACAATCATTCCCCGCCTTTGATTCAGGGTGGCCATAACCGCACCCTGGTATTCGGTAGGTCCTTCCACCACGACTTTCATAATGGGCTCCAGGATAATGGGACCGGCCTTTTGATAAGCCTCGCGGAAACCGCCGATAGCAGCCTGCCGGAAGGCAATATCGGAGGAATCCACCGAATGGGCCGCACCATCCTTCAATGTAACCTGAACATTGGTGATGGGAAAACCGATCAGGCTCCCCTTTTCCAGACAAATCTGAAATCCCTTGTCGCAGGAGGGAATATACTCGGTGGGGATATGTCCTCCCACCATTTTATTGACGAAATTATAAGGGGCATCGGGATAGGGTTCTATTACGCCCATGACACGGCCATATTGACCGGCCCCTCCGGTCTGTTTCTTATGGATGTAGTCGAAATCCGCTGCTTTTGAAATGGTTTCCCTGTAAGCTACCTGGGGCATACCGCTTTCCACAGCGGCCCCGTATTCCCGCCTCATCCTCTCGATATAGATATCCAGATGGAGTTCCCCCATACCGGAGATCACTGTCTGGCCTGATTCGTGATCATGATGGGCCCGAAAGGTGGGATCCTCTTTACAAAAGCGGTTGAGGGCCTTGTTCATATTTTCCTGAGATTTGTTGTCCTTTGGGGTAACTGCAAGGGAGATGACCGGATCGGGCACGTGCATGGATGACATGACGATCCCCTCTTTGGCGTCGGAGAATGTATCCCCGGAAGCACAATCCACTCCGAACATGGCCACGATATCCCCGGCACCGCAATCCTCGATTTCTTCCATTTTATCCGCATGCATCCTGACCAGCCGGCCCACCTTGATTTTTTGGCCGGTTCGTATGTTGTGGATGGTGATTCCCTTGCTCAGATTGCCTCTATAAATCCTTAAATAGGTCAACTGTCCATAGCGGCCTTCTTCCAGTTTAAAGGCAAAGGCCACCAGCGGGCCCTCCGGATCCGGTTCCACGAGGACCTCCTCTTCATTCCGACAGGGATCGATCCCTATATTTTTAACATCCAGGGGAGAAGCCAGATAATGAACCACGCCGTCAAGGAGAGACTGGACCCCCTTGTTCTTGTAAGCGGACCCCATAAATACAGGGGTAAGGCGCAGCGACAGGGTGCCCATACGCACGGCATCGTAAATCAGATCAGGCGTCACCTTCTCCTCGAGGATGGCCTCCGTTAATTCATCCGAGAAAAGGGAGACCGCGTCGAGCATTTCCTCCCGCTTCTGTGCAGCCTTTTCCTTCAGATTATCAGGAATGGGTTCCTCTCTTATTATCTCACCGGAAGGCCCATCAAAATAGACCGCCTTCATAGTGACCAGATCACAGACCCCTTCAAACCCGGCCTCGAGACCGATGGGAATCTGCAAGGGCACCGCATTCTGGTTGAGCTTTTCGCATAACTGATCAATCACCCGGAAGGGATTGGCGCCACTTCGATCACATTTGTTGATAAATGCAATCCTGGGGACCTTGTATCTTTCCATCTGACGGCTAACGGTAATGGATTGGGACTGAACCCCTCCCACGGCACACAGCACTAGAACAGCGCCGTCCAATACGCGCAATGCCCTTTCCACCTCGATTGTAAAATCCACATGTCCCGGGGTATCGATGATGTTGATGAAATGGCCTCCCCATTCACAGTACGTGGCCGCAGAGGTAATGGTAATGCCGCGTTCCTTCTCGAGCTCCATAAAATCCATGGTCGCTCCAACGCCATCCTTGCCCTTGACATCGTGAATGGCATGGATCCTCTTTGTATAATAAAGGATCCTTTCCGTAAGGGTGGTTTTTCCCGAATCGATATGTGCGCTGATACCGATATTTCTTAATTTTTCCAGATCAAAAATCATGACTCTTTCTACCTCTTTGCAACATTATTGTTTTCATTTGTTTCCACATCTTCCTTCCTGTTAAAGATCTCATTGACGAGGCATGATGTTTTTTTCACGAGTTCCTCAAACATTGAATCGAAAGGAGATGATGTCTCCGTCACATACCAGATATTCCTTGCCTTCCAACCGCAGGAGTCCCTTTTTTCTGGCGGTTGCATAGTCCCCGCACAGAATAAAATCCTCATATCCAATGACCTCGGCCCGGATAAATCCGCGCTCCATATCCGAATGCACCTTGCCGGCAGCCTTCTGTGCCTTTGTGCCGCGTTTAATGGGCCAGGATCTGACCTCATCACCCCCCACCGTAAA
Organism: bacterium; assembly: GCA_049472295.1. Taxonomy (GTDB): domain Bacteria; phylum SZUA-182; class SZUA-182; order DTGQ01; family JAFGSM01; genus JBLIRM01. The sequence continues at coordinate 9,208 of JBLIRM010000047.1, forward strand.
GAAGGAAATCAGGTCCAAAAGCGCATAACTTGCCTGGATGAACCGGATGCTTGCAGGCTCCTCAACCCCCAGGTCCGTAAGGAAAGCCCCCTGGTCTTCAGGTGAAAGCTGGGCGATCTCTTCTTCCAGAGAGCCGCAGATGCATAAAAACTGCCATCCCTGCGCTTGACAGATGGCATTGATCTCGTCCACAGGGAGGTTTGAACTCCCTGATTCGTCAGTGTTCAATACCACGAGCAAGGGTTTTCGGGTCACAAAGGCATACCCGGTTATGGCATACTCCTCATGTTCTTCCAGAGGCAAAAGTCCGAGCCAGGCATCCTGGGAGAGATGCTCATGGATTCTGGTCATCACATCCAGCAGCCGGGGGTCCCGTCTGTCTTTTTTTAATCTCTCCACAGCCTTTTCAGCCATGATCAGGTCGGATAATATCATATCCGCCATGACACCCCTTAAATCCTCCAGGGGTGTCGGTGGCACCCCCAATGAAAATCCCTTCAGCACCAGGGATAAGGCTTCCACTTCATTCAGCTTTCTGAGGGTCTGGTCACTAAATCCCTTTTCATCCTTGCCTGATCCCGGAAAATCCGTGAAACGGATATTGGCGTATACCGTTTTTTTGGGCTGAAATATGGCAGACAGCCTGTCGATTCTCTTATCCGGCACCTGGGTCAGCCCCAGGGCATATTCCCTTTTACATGACCCATCCGAATGAACCATCTGTCCGGTCAGGGAATCAAAGATCGTTGTCTTGCCGGAGCCGCGAAGGCCGATTAGCCCCACATTCATGGGTTACCTCCTCTTGGGACAAAAGGGTAAATATTATAATTTATTTTTTTTTAAAAAACAAGGGAGCTTGAGCAGGGGGGAATCAGACCTTCTTCATCCCGGATATGAGTTTTGACTTTCCGGTAGGGGATAGCTCCTTTTTCACATCATTTAAAAAGCGATTGATCACCGGGACCTCATCCTCGGCGAAATGGCGGTTTTCAGGGGAGCCCATGGACATTAGGCGGATATAATAGAGGCATTTGATGAGAGGATTGCGGGGTTTGCAGTGCTCCATCATAAAAAATCGGTGACTCCTTTTCAGAATCCTGAAGATCTCTTCAAGTGCCTTCATCCTGACATGGGATTTCAATTCATACATGGCATGGGAACAGGTTACGCATTCAAAGGCACTCCCTTTAAAGGGCATTTCAGAGACATCCCCCACCACCAGGGAAAGAGCAGGGAACCCCTTTTCTCTGGCCTTCTCCCTGGCCTTGCTCAGCATCCCATAGGAAAAATCCAGGCCCACCACCAATCCCTCAGGGGCCACAGCCTTATGTGCAGCCATGGCCACAGCGCCTGTACCAGTACAGATATCCAGCACTCTGTCACCAGGCCCCATCCCTGTCTTTTTGATAAGAAAATCCCGCAATGTAGAACTCTCATCCTTGGAATGAAGCCGGATGATCAGGTCATAAAAATGGGAAAATATGTCATAATATAAGCGTCTGAGCTTGCTCATCCTTTAACCCCTTTTTTTACTATACTCTATTTCCGGACTTGATGCATTGTCAACCCTTATATATTATACTATAGTCTTTCTTCATTACATATTTGAATGATTTTTTATGAATGCAGATACAAGAATCTCTAATCTTTGACATTGCGGTTATTATAAACACCAAAGGTGATGCTCTCTTAAAAAGTCCCAAAAAAGATCATTGCTATGAATCAGTGCATGACTTTTACGAGGTCATCAAAGATCACATTTCCGAAAAGGATTGATAAAAAATGCTGAAGGAGGCAATGACACAAGGCACGCTCTCTGCGATTCTGCCTCTGAGCCTCTTCTTCATGGGGCTTTTTCTGGGGCTGATTCATTTACTGATAAAGAAAAGAAGAAGCTGGGCAGGACGAACCTGCCTGATGCTGATGGGTGCCGGCATTCTCAGCCAGTGTGTTACATTAATGCTTCGATGGATCAGCGGAGGGCATTTTCCTGTGGTGGGTCTTTTCGAGGCCCTCTTTTTCTTCTCCTTTTGCCTTGCTTTCTCCTTTCTATATCTTTCCATAAGGGCAAAAAGGATTGGCCCCGGAGTCATTGCCACGCTTGTCATGGCCATTATGGCACTGATCCCCTGCATCTGGATTCCGAAGCCGGTGGCTTCCTTGACCCCGGCTCTGGACACCCCGCTTTTCTTGATCCATGTGCTTTTCTCCTTTATAGGATATGCCTATTTTGCAGCGGCTGCGGGCCTTGGGGGAGAATTCCTCCTGACCGGAGACTCGAACGTCTCGACCTGGATCGATCATACCCTGCTTCTGGGATTCTCTCTTTTTACCTTATGTATGATTGCAGGTGCCATATGGGCCTATCTTGCATGGGAATCCTATTGGATGTGGAATCTAAAGGGGATCTGGTCTTTCTCGCTATGGCTCTTTTACGCCGGGATCATCCACCATCGATTCTTTGCCGATCAGGAAAGACCCTCGAGGTCCAGAGCGATATACGCCATTATAGGTTTTATCCTGACCCTCTTTACCTTTCTCGGGCTTGGACTGTTGATGAGGGGGACCCACAGACTATGAAAAGGCCCATGGGTTTGAGACTGATCAATCTTATTATACTGATACTTCTGATTCTCTCCTTTCTGATCTATTTCTTTCCCAATGTCTTCAGCCAAATCCACCAGGGGAATTTCTTTTCCTGGTTCATCCATCAAACAAGGCGCCACCCTTTCCTCTCTTTCTGGATCTGGATACTCTCCGCCCTTTTCCTTTTCCTGATCCTGTCCACTCTCAAATGCATATCATCAAGGTTCAAAAAAGGCCGGAGATGCCTTTCCATATCATTGCTCTTTCATCTGGGATTTGTACTGGCATTTCTGGGTTTCTGTCTGGACGGCATGGTGGGGGTCAAGGGGATCGAAATGCATTTGAACCCAGGGAAACAGATGGCCATCCCAGGATTTCCGGAGATGAGCCTTCAACTGGAGGATATCAAATCCTTTGAAGGTAAAACAGGCAGGGGTAGTTTCCCCGGAATGGCCCAGGGGAAAATAATTTTGAGAAGGGGGGACAAGGTCCTCAAGGAAAACAGGGCATTTCCCAATCATCCCCTGATCTACCGGGGTATGGCAGCCTACCTGATCCAGTTCAGGGAGGGATGGACCGGTATCCGCATGAGGATCGATGATCATGAAATCGAACTAAAACCAGGAGAAGAGATCCCTTTAAAAGAACACCCCTATCGGATCAGACTGGATCGACTGGTCCCTCATCTCGGTATAGGCAGAGATGGCCAGGTCTTTTCACAATCCCAGGCCATGCTGAATCCTGCGGCCCAAATCTCCCTTTTGCCGACTCATGGGAAAGAGGAGGCCAAAACCGGGTGGATCTTTCAAAGGTTTGAGCATATGAATCCGCTCTCTGAAAAGGGGATAAAGGCGATCTGGATATCCAATCTCAAGGAGGAAGAGGGTATCGTCCACTTCGGGCACCATCCCGGACTGGGTCTGATCATCGCAGCCCTGATACTGGGACTAATGGGAACCCTTTTCCTGATATTCGGTCTGTTGAGGTCCCCTGAACCAGAGAAAGTGAATGACCTTGCATAAAGTGCCCTGGCGCAATCCGAGATTGCTTCGGGCTGCGCCCTCGCAATGACAAATACGTTCAAAGCCCGAGGGCCTTATGAGTCATTGATCAAGGATTGCCGGGTTTCTCCTCCTTCATGTTCGGGTCCTTTGTATTTGTATTTGCATCCCTCTCTTCTTTCTCATCGGGCCTTTTTTCCATACTGATATTCACGATTTTAAAATCGGAAGGGATCTTGAAAATCTCCGGATCGATCTCCAGCTTTTTGGTCACCACCACATTGGAAACCATTTTTATCGTTTTGTCATTGACATTCATGGTCAAAACAGTCTGAACCGGATATCCCTCATATTTCCCGAGTTCCTCCGTGAGTCTGACCTGGTCGGGCCCGAAGTATCTGGCTATTTTCATCCTCAAATCCAGTGGAATAACCACATCCTTTGCCATCCAATATTCCGTATCCAAAGCAATATCCTTGTTTTTCGTGCTGATCTTCACACCATAGCACTCCCATTCGCCACATTTTTTGGTCTGATCTATCCTTTGGCTCTTCAAATCCCCTTCGCTATAAAGATCCTGTAATCCTTCGGGAAAATCAATGATTTGATAAGTCTTCTCCTGATTATTCAGTTGAAATATCTTGCCCTTTTCCATATCAATCAAGAGCACACGGTTTTTGTCCTGTGTGTTCTCGACCCTTACATTCTTCCCTGTGAACCATATTCGATTCTGCCAGGTAATGGCATTCCCTTCCTTTTCATCCAAAATCGTCTCATTGTCCTTGGTCACCATATATCCTTCGTCCCCTGCGTATGAGAACCGGGGAGAGAGAATGCAAATAGTCAAGACCAAAAAGACCAGACCATATCCCACGATGATCCAGTGGGATTTGATTTCCATCCTCTTTAAAAAACCGTTTGAATCAATCAGCATGAGCGATAACCTCCCTTTGTTTTTGCCTTCCCTTGGTGTTATTTATTTCAAACATCAATCGATTAATGCCCAAAAACTGCCTACATCTTGACACGGGGATTTTATTCAGGAGACAAACTTTTTATGAAAACTTAGGGCATCTCAGCCAAAATATCCCCTTTGATATCTTAATAATAATCATATGGCTTTTCTCTTTTCCTGTCAATTGTTCAGGCGTGGATTATGCTCATCCACTTCCATGAATGTTTATTTTTTGAGCAATCAACTGCCTTTTTTTATTATGTATACCGGATATCTTTTTGCAGGGCATCGGGATACCAGGCAGAGGCCGTTTAGAAATACCCATGCGAGCAGTGTAAGCTTATGTTTTTTCTATAGTATCATATTCAACAAATCCGATGATTCAGAATAACATTTCAATCCTTCAAATGGCATGAGGATTGCTTTCATAATTTATCCTGATTGCTGAATGACCCATTGATATTAAATATATCTGAATAAAATAAATAGGGAGGCGTGCATGAGACGAGGATATCCTCTTTTCTCCATCCTGATGGTCCTCTGCCTGATCTTTATGGCCGGCTGCGGCGGGGACCCGCAAAACACAGAAATGCCCTTATCCTTCTTAATATTTGGGGAAACCTCCGGAGCAGAGAATTCTGCAGCGGTTTTCGGCCAATTGGACCCTGAAATCCTGGCGCTCAGTCGATTGAAGGGAGGCAGCCCTGGGCCTGACGGCACAAGCGGACCTCCGGATAATTCGGAAACCGGCAGCGGCCCTCCTGACGGCACCACAGGATCTCCTGATGGCACACCCGGACCTCCTGAAGATGCCGGGGCATCTCTACCCGACTATCCTTTTATGGTCGTATTGGAGAGAACCAGTCGTTATGGCGTTCCGGATCTGAATGGAAATTTCGCCATCCAACCCTGCCCCCCGGGTGATCATACCCTGAATATACTCAAAAACGGTGAAATCGTGGCAAGCAAATTTATCCGCCTTTCCGCCAATCAGGAACTCAACCTCGGGATGTTATCGCAATCCGATGAAAAACAGATGCATTGCAACCGCTATGACGGCTATACCTTCGCATGGGTGGATGAGGATGAGGATGGTATCAATGACATGTTCTCCGATTGCGATGGTGACGGCATCTGTGATATTTCCGAAAATACCTATTGCCATGGATATGGCTGGACCGACGAGGACGAAGATGGTGTCAACGACTATTTCACGGACTGCGATGGCGATGGTAACAACGACATCAATGGATTGAGTTACGGATATACATTCGGATTCGTGGATAACGATGGTGACGGCGTCAATGACATGTTCACCGATGTCAATGGAGATGGCATCTGTGAACAAAGCGGTGTCATATATGCCCATGGATTCGGATGGAAAGACCAGGACCGGGATGGCATCAATGACCGATTTTTCGATGCCGACGGGGACGGTGTCAACGATCAAACGGGCCGAAGGGTACGTTTTGGCTATAGATTCGGCTTTGTGGATAATAATGCTGATGGTATCAACGATAATTTCACGGATGCCGATGGCGATGGCATCTGTGATATTGGAAAGCCCTGTGAAGGCATGTCCTACGCCCATGGATTCGGCTGGGAAGATCAAGACCAGGACGGCATTAATGATCGTTTCACGGATGCCGATGGAGACAGCGTCAATGACCTGACAGGACGGCCCTACAATTTCGGAAGTGATCGTTTTGGTTTCAGTGACATGAACGGAGATGGAAGGAACGATCTCTTCAGGGATGAGGACGGAGACGGTATCAATGACGTATTTACGGATGCCGATGGGGATGGATTCAACGACCTCGATCCGGAAGAGAGTTACCGCCATGGATTCGGATTTACTGATGAGGATGAAGACGACATCAACGATAATTTTACAGACGCTGATGGAGATGGTGTCAATGATGTCACAGGAGCCACTTTTGGTAATGAAGGAGGGCAATACCGGGGAGGCAACGACGACGATACCGATGACGACTCCAGAGGGCAGTACCGGGGCGGGAATGGGGCCTGATCTATAAGGCCCCTCCCGCTTTTCCCGATTTAAACGGAGACAACCTCTTTTATCTCAGGTATTCTCTGCTTCAGATGATTTTCTATCCCGAGTTTTAATGTCATTGTGGACATGGGGCATCCCGAACAGGCACCTTTAAGCCGAACCTTAACAACCCCCTCTGTCACTTCCACAAGTTCAACATCCCCTCCATCGGCTTTCAGGGATGGTCTTATCTCGTCCAAAACCGCTTTGACCTTATCATGAATCTCCATTTTTTCCTCCATATCGCTTGGATGCTTTCTTCTCAAACATAAAAATCGATAGTCCAGTATCTCGTCAATCAAGAAATCTTGATGACATCGTAAAAAGTCGTATATCGAGTCATTGCGAGAAGCACAGCGACGAAGTAATCTTATAAATACAAATAGATATGCATATCCCAAATTGCTTCGCTTCGCTCGCAATGACATTTTTGGGACTTTTTACGAACCCATCAATCTTAAGATACATGATTTTTCACAGATATATCAAAATTGATCACATCGTGAAAAAGTCATTAAAGACAAATCAATTGACGGGTTGATTCCCTTGCTTTTTCTTGCCTGGCTCACGAGCGGGACCCGCGGCAGACTGGTTTCTGTTCCCCCCCCACCAGATCGGTTCTCCCTTTTTGTCCCGCAATATGATCCCTTTTCCTGTATCCGTATCCTCCACCTCAAATGCCACGATTATTTCACTTCCCTCAACCTTTACCGGCACTCCCCGGATGGCCAAACGTTGTCCCCTGCGGAGATGAAATCCCTGCTCATTCAAAAACCCGGGTGGCCCGACAAATATCTTGGAGCTTCCCCAAATGCTGTCCTTTATCTTAATCAATGGCAGATCGATCATTAAGACCCTGCCACTCAACTTCTCCTTTTTTGCATTGGGAGGCGGGACCAAACCCCTGAAACCAAGACTTCGCGATTGTCCCCAGATAAAACAAGGATTAAACAATGGGGAAATAAAAAAGATGCCTATGAGCATTACCCAGATAATCTTTGGGAAGAGAGGAAAAAATGGGACCTGTTTTTTTAATCTCATAATTATTTCTCCCTCTATATAACTCTTATACATAAAATTGAAATGATTACATATCTCAGGATCTAAGTCAACTCCCCATCCATTGGCCCAAATTAATTGTCATATTTAAAAAAAATGCCGATCATGAAAAAGATTCTGTGAAATATTTCCTGATGCCCTTTGTGGCAAAAATATTGCATTTATTCCTCATAAAATTACATGCTCGAGTCATAGACAAGGAAGATATCCAAGGTATTAAGTCAGGGCATTCGCAAAAGAAGAGATCGATCATGAAGGAAACCTATATCAGCAAAATCCTGGAATTAATTCCGGACCCTGCCTTTTTCATCGACTCCCAAATCAAAATCAGGGACTTCAACAAGGGCTTTCAGAAAGAATTCGGAGATGGTTTGGGTCAAGACTATATCTCATTTCTCTATAAGTCAGAATCCTCAACAAGGGATCCAAAACAGGTCATTCAATCCAGGCTCGGGCATTTTTTTCATCTGGACCTATTCCCTTATAGAAATTATGACAAAAAATCGGGCCAGTTGGGGATCTTGAAAGATGTGAGTGAATTAAAAAGATTAAGGGGTTATATCCAATACCTGGAAGAACTAAACAAGGGACTGAATCGAATCAACCATGAGCAACAAAGGCTCATCGAAAAACTCGGCCACCAAGCCCTGACTGATGGTCTTACAGGCCTTTATAACTATCGCCATTTCTGGGACAGAGTGGATGTGGAATTGAAACGGGCAAACCGGTATGCCGAGCCTCTGAGTTGTTTAATGATCGACATTGATAACTTCAAGTATATCAATGATTCTTTTGATCATCAGGTCGGCGACCTTATTCTGAAAAAGATCTCCAGGATACTAAAAAGCCCCCTCAGGGCAACAGATATATTAGCCAGATACGGTGGTGATGAATTTTCCGTACTCCTGCCGAATACTGATTACGAAGGGACTCAGGTTATTTCCAAAAAGATCATTGATCGGGTCCGCAGATTTGAGTTTGAGACAAAAGGCCCTTCTTCTGCGACAGTCACCATAAGCCTTGGCGTATCATCCTATCCCCTTGATCAAATCTTTGATTCATCTCAATTAGTGGAATATGCGGATGCAGCTCTTTATGAGGCAAAGGCAAGGGGGAAGGACAG
>JBLIRM010000048.1:0-17721 GCA_049472295.1 bacterium
GGCACGATTTCTCTCGAGGAATTCAAGAGACATGAAGATGTTTCCTCTCTCAAGGTTGGGGACATTATTGACGTTTATCTGGAAAGTATTGAGGACTCAGAGGGATTGGTTGTCCTTTCAAAAGAGAAGGCTGATAAGATAAAGATCTGGGATGACCTAAACAATGCCTACGAAAATAATGAAACGGTCAAAGGAAGGGTATTGAAGAGGATAAAAGGTGGATTAACTGTCGATATCGGCATCCCCGCATTTTTGCCAGGTTCTCAAATAGATACACAGCCTGTACGTGACTTGGATGCTTTGAAGGATGAGGAAATCGATGTCAAAATTATAAAACTGAACAGGAAAAGAGGAAATATCGTTGTATCCAGACGTACTATCCTTGAGGCAGAGAGGGTAGAAAAGCGAAAAGAGACCCTCAAAAATATTGTTGAAGGAAATACTATTAAGGGTATTGTTAAGAATATTACGGAATATGGCGCCTTTATCGACCTCGGAGGTATCGATGGATTGCTTCATGTAACGGATATGTCCTGGGGAAGAATTCGCCATCCCTCTGAACTCTTCATGATCGGAGACGAGGTGGATGTAAAGATTCTCAAATTTGATCATGAGACAGAAAAGGTATCTTTGGGTCTAAAACAAAAGACTGTGGATCCATGGGAAAAGGCGGACGAAAAATATGTCGTCGGCAGCAGGATCAGGGGAAAAGTAGTCAGTCTCACAGATTATGGTGCTTTTGTTGAACTGGAAGAAGGGGTTGAGGGTTTAATCCATGTGTCGGAAATGTCATGGACTCGAAAGATAAGACATCCATCACGTGTTGTGGCTATTGGAGATATCGTAGAGGTCATTGTGCTGGATGTTGATAAGGAGAGAAAAAGGATATCCTTAGGGATGAAACAAACAGAGCCGAACCCTTGGCTTATAATTGAAAACAAGTATGAGGTCGGATCTAAAATCTCTGGGAAGGTCAGAAATATTACAGATTTCGGTGCCTTTGTGGAATTGGAAGAGGGAATCGATGGGCTGATACATATCTCTGATATGTCCTGGACACAAAGGGTGAAACATCCATCCGATATCTTAAAGAAGGGCGAAAGGATAGAGGCCATGATCCTGAATATCGATAGCAAAAACGAGAGGCTATCACTTGGCCTTAAACAGCTTACGCCCAATCCTTGGTTGGATGTTCCTGAAAAGTATCCTATAGGAACGGATTGTGAGTGCAAGGTGATCAAAATCATTGATAATGGAGTTATTGTTGCCCTTGAGGAGGGAATTGACGGTTATATTCATATATCCGAGATATCCGAGAATGAAATCAGTAGTCCAAAGGATATATTAAAGGTGGATGATGTTTTAAAGGCAAAAGTGATACGACTTGACCCGGAAAACAAGAAAATAGGTCTAAGTATCAGGGCCTTTGAGAAGGAACAGACGAATGCGGAATATTCTAAATATATTAACCAGACGGGAGAGAAGTTGAATCCGATAGATACCGCACCTCTAAAGGAGATTATGGAAGCGCACGAAAAGGCAAAGAAGAAGGATTCAACCCCAAAAGAGAAGAAGGAAAAAAAGGAAGAGATTCCGCAGGATACGGAGGAGGCTCAAGCAGAGGCTCAGGAGGATTCCGAAACGCTGGAGGCAGAGGAGACCCAGGAAAAAGCTCAGGAGGATTCTGAAACAGAGGATTAAAGGATTCTCAAGAGAAAAAGCTTATCTTCCGATATGCCTTTTGATTCCTTGACGCAAATATGGACACCGAGCGTGTTAAAAAAGGCGTTTTATACGTTGCTGTAGCCATTCTGACCGTCTATTTGTCCACTATACTCATATCTTTGATCTTTGGATTAAGTATCAGTGGCTCAAAGGGGGGGAAAATCGGCCTAATAAAGGTTGAAGGGGTTATTGTATCCTCCAGTTCTTTTATAGACCAGATCAAAAGGGTGAAGGATAATGATTCTTTAAAGGCCCTCTTGATTAGGATAGACAGTCCGGGAGGGGCCGTCACACCCTCACAGGAAATTTATTCGGAAATAAAAAAATTCCAGAAGGAGACCAAGAGAAAAGTTGTGGTTTCCATGGCAAATACGGCTGCTTCGGGAGGCTATTATATTGCTTGCCCAGCGGATAGAATCATGGCAAATCCTGGCACAATAACCGGAAGTATTGGTGTTATTACCATATTACCCAATTTAAAAGGTCTATTCGAAAAGGTCGGATATGAAGAAATGGTTATCAAAAGCGGGAAATACAAGGATATCGGTTCATCTTCAAGAGAAATGACCAAAGAGGAAAAAGAGATACTTCAGAACATGGTGGATGATATCCATGAACAATTTATAGATGCTGTTTCCGAATCCAGAGAAATTGAAAAAGAAAAGGTTAAAGAAATCGCAGATGGAAGAATCTTTACCGGGAGACAAGCAAGGGAAATCAATTTGATCGATGATCTTGGGACGCTCGAGGATGCGATCATGCTTGCGGCTGAACTGGCCGGAATTCCCGGAAAGCCAAAGGTTGTTTCCCTGAAAAAGGAACGCTCCCTGTTTGAAACATTTAAGGATTTTCTAAGTCAAACATTCACTGCGACCCCCTTCAACTGGTCACCCATAAAATTGCAGTATATACTATTTTAGATTAAAAAAGTCATGGATCTGCTTCAAGCATTTCAACCTGCTCGAGCGATTTAAAATCTTTCCTTTAAGGTGCGATTTTTGAAATATTGTTAATTTTGTCCAACCTTACACTCGAAACTGTTTTGCACAAGGGAAAATGATTTATGCGCGAATCAATTATCAATGCCTTGTATTTATCCATAAAAAATTTCCTAAAACAAGACTACCCTTCTTTTCCTTTTCATGATATCCCTATCAATTTAGAAGCTACAAAGAACCAGCAACATGGAGACGTCACTTCAAATATTGCCTTCTTATTAGGAAAAAGACTTAAAAAGAGGCCCATTGATATCGCTAAAGAAATTGTGAAGCAATTTCAAATCGAATCAAATATTATTGAACGAATCAGTGTGGCTGAGCCTGGATTTATCAATTTTTCTCTATCCAACCAGTACTGGCAAAAGGTGATCGATTCCGTCATTGACAAGGCTGATTCTTATGGCCATTCAGATCTTGGTCAGAAAAAAAGGGTATTAATCGAGTTTGTCAGTGCTAATCCGACGGGCCCTTTACATATCGGACATGGACGATGTGCCGCCTTTGGAGACACCCTATCCAATCTTTTATCGGCGACCGGATATAATGTGCAAAATGAATATTATATTAACGATGCCGGAAGGCAGATGGCGCTTTTGGGTGAATCTATTCTGGCCAGATATAAGCAGATTTTTGCCCCCGAGGCATCCTTTCCTGAGGATGGGTATAAAGGGGATTATATAAAGGAGATGGCTCAAAGGATTTATGAAGAGAGTGGCGATTCACTTCTATCCCGGCCACAGAAAGGAATTAATCAGTATTTGAGCCAAATGGCTTCGGCCCAAATACTGGACAATATCCGTAAAGATTTGGCAGCCTTCGGTGTCCATTTTGATAACTGGTTTAGTGAAAATTCTCTTTACGAGAGCAATAAGGTTTCCTATGTCCTTGATTTATTGCGCAATAAGGGCCTTATATACGAGAAGGATGGGGCCCAATGGATGAATGCATCTTTGCTTGGCGATCAAAAGGACAGGGTGATTATCAGATCAAATGGCGAACCAACATACTTTGCCTCTGATATTGCTTACCACCAAAACAAGTACGAGCGGGGCTACGAAAAACTCATAGACATCTGGGGAGCGGATCATCATGGATATGTGGACCGGGTGAGGGCCGTTCTGAAAGCACTTCGTCATCCCGATGAATCCTTTTCTGTCTTATTGGTACAAATGGTAAAGCTGGTTCGTCACGGCATTCAAATAGATATGTCCACAAGAAGGGGGACCTTCACCACCTTGGAGGAGGTTATAGAAGAGGTGGGCACTGACGTTGCCAGATTCTTCTTTTTACTCAGAAGGCATGACAGTCATCTCGACTTCGATCTGGATCTGGCAAAGGAAAAGTCCTCTGACAACCCTGTATATTATTGTCAATATGCCCATGCCAGAATTTGCAGCATCGAAAAAAAGGCCATTAACAGGGGATTTGACGTTGCAAAAATCGAGGCGGATACCAGCCTGCTTACATTAGATGAAGAGAGGGAACTCATTAAAAAATTGGACACTTATCCTTCTGTAATCAACAATGCTTCGCAGGCTTTGGAACCGCACAGATTGACCTTTTTCCTGATAGAACTTTCAACGCTCTTTCATAAGTATTATAATGCGCATAGGGTGATTACCAAAAAGCATCAAACGACCATGGCAAGAATAAAACTAACCAGGGCCATAAAGATTGTTTTAAAAAATTGTTTGGCCCTATTGGGCGTATCTGCCCCGGAAAAAATGTAAGGAGAATGATGAGCAAAAAGGATTCTTCTAAGCTAAACGAAATAAGTAAATTACCTTGGTTGAGGATCTCCATTATCATTCTGGGATTTTTGGTCATTTTCGGCTTGGGTTTTGCCCTGGGTATACATTATGCTCAAAACCTGTATTTAAATGGGAACAAATCGGTCCAAAGCAGCCCTCTTTATGGAAAGGAAAAAGAGGATAAGGTTAAATCCGATGATAAATTTACATTTTATGATCAGCTCAAAAGATCCGCCAAAAAGGATATTAAAGGGATAGAAAGCAGTGTCACATCTATAGGCGAGCCCAAGAAGCCTGAGACAGAAAGAGACTCAATAAAGGAATCTCAAAAAGAGGCGATAGATACCTCCTATCGGAATGGTTATACCATCCAGGTATATTCCTTTAAGTCGAAAGATATCTCTCAAAGAATGGTGGCGGAGCTTGTGAAAAAGGGGTATCCTGCCTACCAATCTTCAATAGATCTCGGGAAAAACGGCCTTTACTATCGTGTCAGAATCGGCCATTATAAAAACAGATCAGAGGCTTCAAGAGTACTGGAAGTGGTTTTAGAGGCCGAAAACAGGGAAGCCTTTATTACACGGGATTGATTTCTTTATGAATCATCGCAAAAAATTTAGCCTGCCCGAAGTGAATGGCCTTTTTCAACAAATGACCGGGGCTTTTTATCTCATGCCGTATATTGAAAAATATTTCAAAAAAACAGTTGAAATGATCCATCGTGAACTTTCTCTTATTGCGAGTGTCATATATTTCAAGCCTGCAAACAGAGAAAACCCTTTAATTATTCAGAAGACCAATGAAAAAGGGGGCTTTACACAGGACAAAATCCTGGAGATATCAAGAAGCCTTTTTGAAGAAAACCTCTCCGGGATTGATAAAACAAAAAGTGTCCCCCTGGATCAAGAGATAACGGTTTTCCTCCTGCCGATTCGTTGTGAGTTAAAAAACTACGGTCTTATGGCACTATTCGATGACAGCCTTTCCATACTATCAAATGATACTGTTTTGGCCACTATTAGCACCTATATTACGGCAGCATGCGTAGGAAACGATCTCATATCCTCAAGATGTTCTTCAGGATTTCATAATAATCAGGAGATATCTGTAAAAAAGCTGCTTGAGTGGAGGATTCAGGAGATCACACAAAGCCTTTTTCATCATCCCATTTCAAAACAAGGTCTTTACCAGGCAATTTTTAATGAAACCGAGAAGACCCTTATCCAAAGTGCGATGGATCATACGGGAAATAATCAATCAAAGGCTGCAAAATTCCTGGGCATCAATCGAAACACATTAAGAAAAAAGATAAGGGAACTGGAGATCTGTTAGTTCTTTATGTCTTTAAACCTCAGACAATCTTCCGAAGGGTATCGATATTCTATAGATGCATTTCTGCTTGCTGATTTCTGTTTAACGCATAGGGGTGCAAAAATACTGGAGCTGGGTTCCGGGTGCGGTATTATTTCCATTCTTCTTGCAAAATCCTGCCCTAATTGTGAGATCGTTGGCATAGAGATCCAAGCCGATTTGATCGAGATGGCAGAGCAAAACCTCATAAGAAACAAGCTATCCTCAAATATAAGATTTGTCCAAGGGGATATCAGGCAGATATCAAGGCATTTTTCAAAGACAGCATTTGACATGATTGTCACGAATCCGCCTTATCATAAAATCGGTTCCGGCAGAATTAATCCTCATCCCGGAAAGGCCTCGGCAAGACATGAAATCACCGGAAGTCTCATGGATTTTATTCATGCAGCTGTTCATATTCTAAGGGCTAGGGGTTATTTCTATATGATATATACGGCAAACAGACTCCCGGAACTGATCCATGCCCTAGTTCAAAATGGATTAGAGCCAAAGGTATTAAAATTTATCCATCCTAGAGAAAATTCAGAGGCAAATCTTGTCTTGATTAAAACGATAAAAAAAGGTAGGCCCGGTCTGAGGATACTTCCGCCCATATTTATTTACAAGGCGGTTGATGAATATTCCAATGAGATCAATAGCCTACTAGAAAGATGGAGGCTCGTTTGAAAGGAATATGCTTAAACGATCATGCATTGGGTACCACAGCTAATTTCTTTTCCTTTCCTTTTTCCTTTTCTTTCTGTTCCTCTTTTTTCATGGAACAATTGCCTTCGAAAATGACACCTTCGTCAATGACCAGAATGGGCGTTTTAATGTTCCCATAGACCTCACCTGAAGAGTTTATCTCCACACGTTCTTTGGCAGTAATATTTCCGATAACCTTTCCACTAATATATATGGTACCTACTGTGATCTCAGCGGAAATTACAGCGCTCTCCCCAATAATCAGTGTGTCGCTGGTCACAATCTCGCCTTCAAATTCACTATCAATTCTAAAAGTCCCACTAAATCCAAGAATCCCTTTAAAATTCGTCCCTTCACCCATGAAACCGGAAAACTCTATTCTTTCATCCCTTCGATCCTTTCTCGACACAGAAGGCCCCCCTTAATAAATTAAAGACATTATGTTTGTTTTACAGCTTCTTTTCTTATTCGATTTCAAATTCCGTATCTCTTTTGCGGAAAAATGACCTACCTAATTTATATCGACATTTTGAACTGATCTTAGCAATTCCAGAATCCTCTCAAAATCCTCTTCAGAAAAAAATCTGATTTCTATACGGCCCTTTCCTTTCTTATGAAAAAGGCGGACCTTGGTCTTGAGGACACGGGATAGGCTTTCCTCCAAAACCGGGATGATGGCATCATTCTCAGAAGGTTTTTTATCACTTACTTCCTTCTTTTCATTTTCTTGATTTAGTCGTTTGATCAGGGATTCCGTTTCTCTAACAGAAAGCCCTTTCTTTATAATCTTTTCACCAATAAAAATCTTATTTTCATCATCCTCGATCGCCAAAAGGGCCCTGGAATGTCCCATGGTTAACTTTTCGTCCGCAATAAATTCCTTTATCTGACTCGGCAGTTTTAAAAGCCTTATGGCATTTGCAATGGTTGACCGGTCCTTCCCGACCTTTTCAGCCAGATTCTGTTGAGTATATTCAAACTGATCCATTAAAAGCTTATATGCCTGACCTTCTTCGATAGGATTGAGGTTCTCCCTTTGGATATTTTCGATCAGTGCGATTTCGAGCTTCTTGTCTTCCGAAACGTCCCTAATAATAGCCGGTATTTTCGTAAGACCGGCTATTTTAGCGGCACGCCATCTTCTTTCACCTGCGACAATCTCATATCCATGTACATGTCGCTTAAGAAATATAGGCTGAATGACACCGTGCGATCTAATGGAGCCAGCCAATTCTTCAAGTTTACGATCATCGAATCTCTGGCGGGGTTGTTGACGATTAGGGAAGATATCGGATACAGGAACTTCGTGGATCTCTTCATTAACCTTTTCTTGATAGGTAGGGAAAAGGGCTTCAAGCCCCTTTCCGAGAGCCTTTCGGGCCATCGAATATCACCTCGTGTGCAAGTTTGAGATAGGCTTCAGCGCCCTTGGACCGGATATCATAAAGGATAATCGGCCTACCATGACTTGGGGCCTCACTTAAACTGACATTCCTTGGAATGATTGATCTAAAAACAAGATTTTGGAAATGGTTATTGATCTCCTCTGCGACCTGATTAGCCAGATTTGTTCTACAATCAAACATGGTCAGGAGGACACCTTCCACTAAAAGATCTCTGTTTAATTCCTTTTTGATATATTCTACGGTTCTTAGAAGCTGAGAAATGCCTTCCAGTGCATAATATTCACATTGTATGGGAATAAGCAATGAATCTGAGGCCGTAAGTGAATTTACTGTAAGTAGTCCAAGGGAAGGGGGGCAATCGATAATAATATAATCATATCTATCCCTGATCTTATTCAATGCATTCTTTAAGCGATATTCTCTGAAAGAACAATTAATCAATTCTATTTCGGCCCCGATCAATCTTATGTTGGAGGGAAGCAGGTCCAGACAATCGATCTGGGTATGATTGATAACATTTTCAACGGACTCCAATTCAAGGAGGACCTCATAGATGTGTCTGGCGCCATTAAGCGTTTTAACGCCCAGGCCGCTGCAGGCATTGGCTTGAGGATCGATATCTACAAGAAGGGTCTTTTTTTCGGCAGCAGCTAAGCAGGATGCAAGGTTCACAGCAGTCGTCGTCTTACCGACGCCTCCCTTCTGATTAGAAATGGTTATTACGCGGCTTTTGATTGCCATGGTGCCACTATCTCTCATATGTAAAATCATTTTGTCGTTTCACGTGAAACCCAACGCTAAAACTAATTCTATTCATTTCAATTCTTATTTTCAAGGCTTCCCGAACCCTTTTGATCCACAATCCCTTTTTTATCCATCAACTCTATGATCTTTTATACATGCTGTTATTTTCCTATACAAAAATCCTCAAAGATACTTTCTATGATTTCTCCATTATCGCTCTTCCCGGTAATTTTATCCAATTCATCCAGGGCATTTCGCAAATCCTCCGATATCAATTCCTCCTGAAAACCATCTTCTTTTCTAATTTTAACCTGCGTAATCAATGCTTTGACACTCTCCAGATAAACCTTCTGCCTTTTATTCACAATGATTTCATCCATAATTACTTTTGATAATTTACCGTTTCTTCTCTTTAATTCAGAAATGATCCTTTCTATCCCTGATCCTTCCTTTGCGGATATCTCGAAAATCTTTTGGTCCCCGATTAATTTTTTAAGTACCTTTATGTCTATCTTTTTTGGCAGATCCTTCTTATTTGCGGTCCAAATAATCTCCTTTCCTAATCCCTTGATCCACTTAACGATTCTCTCGTCCTGACAACTAATTCTTCTTGAAAGATCAAATACCATAAGTAAGCAATCACTATTATTTATTTCCTTTTCAGAATTCTTTATACTCAACTTTTCAATAATAGTTCTGCCTTTTTTTATTCCTGCTGTATCAATCAGGTTATATATCATACCGTCAAGAAAGATGTTAATTTTAATGCTATCCCTTGTTGTGCCCGGAATATTCGAGGTCAAAACCCTTTCCTCACCATATATTGCATTTATAATAGAAGATTTTCCAACATTAGCCTTCCCGCATATAACGGTTTTTATCCCTTCTCTTTCTCCCCTTGCCCTTTCATAACCCTGTAACAGTGCTTCCGTTTCTTTGATTATCGAATCCAACCAATGGTCATCTTTATCGCCATCATCCGTGATTTGATTATCAAAATCGATCCTTGCTTCTGTTAAACATAATAATTTCACTATATTGTCGCGAATAGGATCCAATTTGTTCTTAAGGCCTCCCTGCAATCTTTTGATTGCATTAGATAGTCCATTTTCACTCTTCGCCCTTATAATATCCAGTACGGCCTCGGCTTGAGTAAGATCTATTCTTCCATTCAGAAAGGCCCTTTTTGTGAACTCACCCGGCAAAGCAATCCTTGCCCCATAATTTACAATCAAATCCATAATTTTGTTAAGCGTGACCCATCCCCCATGACAATTTATTTCGATCATATCCTCTCTAGTATATGTTTTCGGGCTTTTCAAAACACTCAATAAAACCTCATCAATGACTGCATTGTTTCCCGGATCAAAGATCCATCCATAATTGATGGAGTGATCAGACAGGTCAAAAACACCCCTTTTATCTTTCCTCTTAAAGAGCTCCTCAGCGATTTCGAAGGCCCTCTTTCCACTCATCCGAACAATACCTATACCCGATTCCCCAAAAGGCGTTGATATGGCAACAATCGTATCATCATTCATATCTTAATCCGCTTTTTCCGGCCTTCTTTGGATCAGATATTGATGGCCAATGGTCAAAACGTTGTTTAATAACCAATAAATGACCAAACCCGAAGGGAAACCGAGAAAAAATACAGTAAACAAAACAGGCATCATGTTCATCATTTTTGCCTGTTTAGGATCCATTCCTGTAGGCATCATCTTTTGTTGAATATACATGGTAACACCCATTAATACCGGTGTAATCAATAATGGATCCATTGCCGAGAGATCCTGTATCCATAACATAAAAGGGGCTCCTCTCATTTCAATAGCCACCAACAGTCCCTCAAAAAGTGCAAAAAATACAGGGATCTGCAAGATCATCGGCAAACAACCCCCTAGCGGGTTTACACCTTGTTTTTTATATAGATCCATGATCTCCTTGTTCATCTTTTGAGGATCATTTTTGTATTTCTCTCGTAATGCAGACATTTTAGGCTGTATCTTTTGCATGTCCCTCATGGAACCAAAACTCTTTTCTGTTAAAGGCCAAAACAATATCTTTATTATGATTGTCAATATAATTATGGCAATCCCGTAATTGGGTATATATTTGTAAGAAAGGTTCAGAAACCATATAAGAGGCCTTGCAAGAAATGAAAACCATCCATAATCGATAATTTCGGAGAAATTTGCAGCGATGCCTTTCAGATCCTCTTTTCTTTTTGGACCAATGTATATTTCATAATGATCTATAATCTCTTCACCCGAATCCAGCATTCTTGCGGGATATTTTACACCGATGCTGACCCTTTCTTCCTCACCGATCTTATTTTTAAATATTATGGCTGCTGACGCCTCTGACTTCGTTATTATCGCAGCCGTAAAATATGTCTCTTCAAATGCTATCCAATCGATTTTCCCCTCCCTAATGATGGTGTCTTTTATCTTTCTTGGCTTTATTCTCTGCTTTTTTCCATCGATCCATAAAGCCGGCCCGACAAAACGATGATGTCCCGATTTTTCTTCCCCCTTTCCGATACCTGGTCCCCAGAACAATGAATAGTCCACATGTTTTTTTGTTTCTAGGATATTCTTCATCCTTATATTTAAATCGATTTTATAACTATCCATATAAAACTTCATTTCCCTTTCCAATAAAATACCCTGAGCGTCCAGATAAGACATTGTTATTTCTTTTATCCTATTATTATTACAATCCAAATATTCCTCTTCATTAACATCGTATATACCTTCTCCAAAACGCTCTTCAGCCTGAATTTCCGATGATAATTTGATGTCCAGCGGTCCTTTATTCCTTAGATCCGCCTCGGGTATCAAATCCACCAATGGTCTTACCTCGCCTTTATCTTTTTCCATTCTAAAGATATTCATGTATGACTCTGCAATCTGCCTCCAAAAGGCCATCTTTAACGGCCACGTCTCATACTTTTCTTCCTCCCTGTACTCCTTTAATTTCCATTCAGTCAGACATCCTCCCTTATTACTTATTCTCATAATATATTTTTCCGTTTCAACCGAATATTCCTTTACCTTTCTTGTTTCCTGTACCTTAATCAAATTTTCCAAAACTTCCCCTTTTATCTTTTCCTCCTTTACCTCTTCTTTTTCCTCAACTACAACCTCTTTTTCATTCAAGGGCACCTCTTTGATGACCGGCTTCGGGATAAAAAAGTATTGATACAAAACGATAATTATGATTGATAAGATGATTGCAAAGAGAGCCCTTTCTTCCATTTAATTTTCCTTTCTATGTTCTATAGACCTTATAAATTCTTCTATTCAAAATCCCATGGCACCGGATCATACCCGCCCCTATGCCATGGATGACATTTACAAATCCTTTTTATGGACATGGGTATCCCTCTTAATAAACCATATCTTTTTATCGCATGAATTGCGTATGTCGAACAGGAAGGATAAAATCTACAATTTTGACCAAATATAGGTGAGACAGAATTCTGATATAAAATAATTATAAAAATAAGAAAATAAGAAAATATCGTTCTTTTGCCGGGACCATTATCTTTTTTTAATACTGTTCCTTTCTTCGATCCCATTAATGACATCTAATAAAATTCTTTCTATAAAAGAATAACTTATTATTTCCCATTTTCCTTTAGGAATGAAAATCCAATCTATTTCATTTCCAAAAAGTCTTTTATTTCTTCTGTATATCTCTCTGATAATCCTTTTTAACCGATTTCTTAAAACCGCTTTTCCCAGTTTTCTACCCGTAACCACTGCAAATCTGGAGAATTTCCTATCGTTATGAGTATAATATATTCTTAAATTTTTTTTATTTACTCTCCTTGCCGATCTGAAAATCTTCTCAAATTCCGCCTTCTTTCTTATCCTCTCAACCCTCTTAATCCCCTCTTTTTTCAATACACCTTTCATGTCTCTACC
Organism: bacterium; assembly: GCA_049472295.1. Taxonomy (GTDB): domain Bacteria; phylum SZUA-182; class SZUA-182; order DTGQ01; family JAFGSM01; genus JBLIRM01. The sequence continues at coordinate 12,615 of JBLIRM010000048.1, forward strand.
TTAATCACCCACAGCCAATCTCTTTCTCCCTTTTCTCCTTCTTCTGTTCAATATTTTTCTTCCGTTACGCGTACTCATCCTTTTAAGAAAGCCGTGTCTCCTTAAGCGTCTTCTTCTTTTTGGTTGATACGTTCTTTTCATATTATTCCTCCCATTTTAAAATGAACTGATATTATATTTTTTTAAACAGGATCTGTCAATAAAATATTTTTTATTATAATAATATATTTTCTCTTTTATACAGTAGAATTAATAACTTTCTATCGCCTCTCCAAAAGTAATTGTTTGTAATTTACCCGTAATTCTGCTATATTAAGATAACTTATGATTAATGCCCGTACCGTCTTTACTTAACTAATATAGATAAAAAACAATATCTTATCCCCCCTTTATAAATATTGACCAGAAAAAATGCTTCTTTTGTAAAAACGGAAGCTTTTCTTCTTTATATTTTTGATATGTTATCTTCCGTTCGAGGCTTTTGTGAGACTTTATTTTATTATATGTTTAGTGTTTTTAAGTTCATGAAATTCCAAGCTATATGCATATCAATGTCTTTAGTTTATCCACAACTGTGGATAATTATGTTTATAACTTTTTGATTTTAAAATATTATTAAATATTTCAAACAATTATAAAAAATGCTTAATTTATGGATCAAAACCCTGGATCGTCTTGAAAACCTAATTAACAAACATAGCTTCAATACTTGGCTAAAACCCACCAGATTTCAGTCCTATGACGGCAAGATCCTGAAAATAGAGGTCCCCAATAAGTTTTTTAAATCATGGCTCATGGAAAATTATCATAAGTTAATATTGGAAAATGTCAGGACAATATCTAATAATGTAACAGAAATCCAATATATGATATCCAATGAATCCGATTCTGATAGCGAAGTTCCCAGCATCTTTGAAACAAAGGAACCTTTATCTAAAAAGCCCGTTCAGTTGAGCTTAAAGGATTCCTCTTCATCCTCAAATTTAAATCCGAAATATACCTTCAATAAATTTGTAGTGGGTTCCTGCAATCAATTCGCACAGGCCGCCTCGAAAGCAGTTGCAGAACATCCATCCTTAACTTATAATCCTCTTTTTATTTATGGCGGAAGCGGTCTTGGGAAAACCCATCTCTTACATGCAATTGGTCATTATATTCTTGATAATTTTAATAATACGAATGTTTTATATATTCAATCGGAAAAATTTACGAATGAGCTGATCAATTCAATTCGGTATGACAGAATGGATCTCTTTAGATCAAAATATAGAAATATCGACGTACTCTTGATAGATGATATCCAGTTTATTGCCGGCAAAGAGCGAACAGAGGAAGAATTCTTTCATACATTCAATTCCTTATTCGAAAGCCATAAACAAATTGTAATATCCAGTGATTCATCTCCCAAAGAGATCCCGACCATCGAAGAAAGACTTCGGTCACGTTTCGAATGGGGCCTGATCGCAGACATTCAACCACCGGAACTCGAGACAAAAGTGGCAATATTATTTAAGAATGCAGAGATAAATAATATCGATCTTCCAAATGAAGTTGCATTTTTTATTGCTAACAACATCAAATCAAATATTAGAGAATTGGAAGGCTCTTTGATAAAGCTTATTGCATTTTCTTCCCTTACCGGATCTCCTATCAACCTGGAAATGTCAAAACAGGTTCTGAAGGATATTTTAAATCCTAAAGAAAATAAAATCAGCATTGAAGATATTCAAAAGGTGATATGTAAATTTTATGAAATAAAGCTCTCAGAACTTAAATCAAAGACACGCAGCAGGCATATCGCTTTTCCAAGACAAATTGCCATGTTTTTGGCTCGCAAGCTCACAGATAAATCACTAACGCAAATCGGGCAATTTTTCGGCGGAAAAGATCATACCACTGTCATGCATGCTTGTGAAAAGATCGAAGTAATGCTTGAATCCAATTTTGATTTAAGACAAAACGTAAATAAGATTATCGATATGATTCGAAGGTGATTTTTTAAAGATATTTCTGTCATTTAAATGTGGATAAAAAATAAATTGATCAAAAAAATTTTTTCCACAATTCATCCATAAAGTAATCCTTATGTTATAAATATTGTTTTTTTCAATAGAAACAAGATATTGTACTATAAACGCACATATTTTAGAATGCTTATTATTACTATTTTATTATTTATAAGTATTTAATAACTATTATTATTATTAATAAGGACCACAATACATGAAAAAGGATTATACTTCCGAAAGCATCAAGGTACTCGAAGGTCTTGATCCCGTTAGAAAAAGGCCAGCCATGTATATCGGCAATACGGGCTCGCAGGGGCTGCATCATCTGGTTTATGAACTCACAGATAACAGTATTGATGAAGCTATGGGAGGATTTTGTGACCAGATTTTCGTGATTATACATATCGATAATTCAGTCACTGTAGTCGACAACGGCAGGGGTATCCCGACAGATGAATATAAGCATTTGGGCATATCAGCGGCAGAAGTTGTGATGACAAAACTTCATGCCGGGGGCAAATTCGATAATCTAACCTATAAGGTTTCCGGAGGGCTTCACGGGGTTGGTGTATCTGTAGTAAACGCCCTTTCCGAGTGGCTGGACCTGGAGATAAGACGCGAGGGGATCGTTTATCATCAACGCTATGAGCGAGGTGTCCCTGTGACTAAATTGGAAAAGACGGGATCTACATCGAAGAGAGGGACAAAGATCACATTTATTCCGGATGATAAAATATTCCCTGAGATCGAATTTAGTTTCGATATCCTTTCCACTCGGCTAAGGGAGCTTTCTTTTCTTAATAAAGGCTTAACCATAAATATTGAAGATGAAAGAATCGGAAAGAAGAATCAGTTTTATTATGAAGGCGGGATTGTATCCTTTGTGCAGCACCTGAATAGAAACAAGAATCCTCTTCATCAGAGCCCAATCTATTTTTACCAGGAAAAGGAAAATGTCATCACCGAGATAGCATTGCAATACAATGATAGTTATTCAGAGCAGATCTTTTCTTATGCCAATAATATCAATACCCATGAAGGCGGAAGCCATTTGATCGGCTTTAAATCAGCACTTACCAGAACACTAAATACCTATGCACAAGATAATAATTTGTTGAAAAATATGAAAGTTACTCCAAGCGGTGAGGATGTCAGGGAAGGATTGAGTGCGGTTATCAGTATCAAACTTCCCAGTCCGCAATTTGAAGGGCAGACCAAAACAAAACTTGGAAACAGTGAAATCAAGGGAATTGTTGAGACCGTTGTCAACAATAAGCTCCGGGTATATCTCTCTGAAAATCCCGATGTGGCAAAGAAGATCATAGAAAAGCTGCTATCTGCAGCCCGGGCAAGAGAGGCAGCAAGAAAGGCAAGGGAACTGACAAGAAGGAAGGGAGCGCTCAATTCCCATTCACTACCAGGAAAATTGGCGGATTGTTCTGAATCGGATCCTGGGTCATGTGAAATATATCTTGTAGAGGGTGATTCAGCCGGAGGATCAGCAAAACAGGGTAGGGACCGTAGATTCCAAGCTATTCTTCCACTGAAGGGTAAAATATTGAATGTAGAAAAGGCCAGATTCGACAAGATGCTGGCCAATGATGAGGTCAAGACCCTTATCACTGCACTTGGCACAGGTATAGGGGAATCCGAATTCAATGTGGAAAGGATCAGATATAAAAAGATTATCATTATGACCGACGCAGACGTGGATGGAGCGCATATCAGGACCTTACTTTTGACTTTTTTCTTTCGTCAAATGCCCGAGGTGGTTGAGAGGGGATACCTTTATATTGCGCAACCCCCCCTTTATAAAATAAAGATCGGGAAACAAGAGATTTATGCCAAGGATGATTCCCAAATGCACGATATTATTTTAAAAACAGGTACAAAAAACATTGAGCTATCATCCCTTGGGGAAAATGCGTCAGTGGTTCAGGGGGAGGATCTCATAAAAATGATAAAGAATTTGATCAGGTTAGATGATCAGATTGAAAAATTGGGCCGTATCGGCTTGGATACTAACATCATTCGACTCATTATTGCGATTGAAGAATTGGATGTGGAATCTCTTAAAACGCAAGAAAAAGCGGACCGAATCACTGAGCAAATCAATACATATATTCAATCAATTATGGCTGATAAAAGAACGTTATTCAATGTCCGAAAGGAATTTGATACGGAACATGAATGTTTTGAAATCAACATTGAGTCAATCAGAAATAATGTGAAAAATGTCTTTACCTTGAATCTCGATTTCCTGAATTCCCCCGAGTTTCGCCTAATCCATAATCTGGCAAACAGGATACACACCTTTGGTCCTCCGCCTTATATAATAAAAAAAGCCGGACAGGAGTTTACTGTGGAAAAACTCTATGATCTGTCAAAAAGTGTCATAGAATTGGCAAAAAAAGGGGTAAATATTCAGAGATATAAAGGACTCGGTGAGATGAACCCGGACCAATTGTGGGAAACTACTATGGATCCTGAAACGAGAACACTTTTACAGGTCAAGATTGAGGATGCTGTGGAGGCCGATGAGATATTCACCGTTTTAATGGGCGATCAGGTGGATCCCAGAAGAAAGTTTATTCAGGAAAATGCCCTTGAAGTCAAGAATTTGGATGTATAATGCCTCCTCAATTACCTTTTATTAATTCATCAATGGATAAGGGAATCTAAAGAAAAATGATCACAGAACAGAAAAATATACCCGTTGACATTGAAGATGAAATGAGAACCTCCTATCTGGATTATGCCATGAGCGTCATAATAGGCAGAGCATTACCAGATGTGAGGGACGGATTAAAGCCTGTTCATCGACGAATTTTATATGGCATGCATGAACTGGGACTTTCATGGAACAGGGCCTATAAAAAATCAGCCAGGATAGTAGGAGAGGTTTTGGGAAAATATCATCCACATGGAGATTCAGCGCTTTATGACAGTATTACTCGCATGGTACAGGATTTTTCCATGAGGATACCCCTGATAGACGGACAGGGGAACTTCGGTTCCGTTGATGGGGATTCTCCAGCCGCAATGCGATATACAGAGATACGTCTGGCTCGAATAAGTGAAAATATACTGGTCGATCT
>JBLIRM010000049.1:0-17713 GCA_049472295.1 bacterium
ACCTGGTGCTCTCGAGTCCCACGAGTTCGCTCGTGGGTCAGAAAATCGCGGTTGCGGTCTCGATGTGGTTGCACGAGGCACCGTGCAAGACAAAAGGGTCAGGCGTACTGCCCGACCCTTTGTTCACTCTGGCACGCCCGGCAGGACTTGAACCTGCGACCTGCGGATTCGAAGTCCGACGCTCTATCCAACTGAGCTACGGGCGCTTCTTTCTCCAAAATGTTAAAAATGTCTAACTCTTATAATTTTTCTAATGATTTAATAGCATTTTTAGTCAATCTTGTCAACAATGTAAACCCCACAGCATATGGAAACCAATCATTAGGGGGAGTTTTATGACCCTTTATAAATATACATCAACATTCTATCATATATATCCTCATCTTTCTTGTAAATCTAAATCTATCTTATTGGACAATATGTAAGTTGGAATCGGTAATAGATTGTCATTGCGAGGAGCCGAAGGCGACGTGGCAATCTCAAAAACAAGAGTGATTCACTTCCCCCCACGCTTCGCTCGGGGCTTCGATTCACCGCAATGACTCGCAATTACAAATAGCGTGAACGGTTACGGTCAAGAAGACCAAAAAAGGGGACAGGAAAAATCCCGTCCCCTTTTTGGATAACAATATCAGGCGGAGGGTTTCATGTAAATAGAACCGGGGCTTAATTGCAGAAATCTTCCACCAACTTCTGTGTGGCAACAAATGACGCACCCTTGTTCTTGGCCTCGGTCAAAAAGTCCACAAAGGGTTTCCAGTAGCCTTCCTCACCGGGATTGGGTGTTTCATCCATCCCTGTGTACCAGTTATGAAACAGGATCACCAGGGGTTCGTCAAGGGCAATGGCTCTGTCCAAGGAATCACTCAACAATCCCCCCCATTCTGCAGCGGACATATGATACACATTTGCCATGGCGATATCGCACAGATAAACGGTCTGGCTCTCAAATTCACCCCTGGAGATCGGCAGTACACAGAAATCATGTCCCTCCATGGGGAATGGCCAAACATCATCCGTGTGTCCCTCCACATAAGGGGTCTGCCCCACCTTGAAGCCGCAGTTATATGTTATGCCCAACTCATCCAGAATGGCATAGGTATTGGGACCCTGGCTGAAATATTGCGGCCTGAATCCAAACACAGGTTTATAAGTCCCGCAGGTGAAACACCCTTCCAGCGCTTGTATGGCATTCTGCAAAAGGGACCTCTGGTCCGTGTAGCTCATGGTGGCCAATTGCTCCCCTGTGTAATAGCCGTGAAGTGCAATCTCGAAGCTGTCATTGTAAATGTCAGTGATCAATAGCTGTTGCTGATTTGCGAATTCACCGGTCACAAAAACGGTGGCCTTAATCTTTCTCTGCTTCAGTTCATCAACAAGGTTGATCAATCCCTGGACATTATCCCTGCCCGGGCTGATATCGGCATCAATCTGGATGTTCACCTGCACCGTAGGCTCTGATGGCTGATTATTTGAATTCGCAGGCTTGCTTCCGCTGTTGGATGGTCTATATGGGAACATAAAGGGACCCCCTGGATAATAAGAGCCATAGCCGCTTCCTATGCCATAGTAGCCGTAAAAACTTCCGGGTCCGTAAAATCCCAGGTTGAATTCCAGATTAGAAAGTCCTGATGAATGGTTCAGTGCATACTGCGCATAGGGGGTCCCAAAATTATACTGCATGTTCACTGTATTCGAACCATACCGGAGGAAGGAATTGTTCAAGCTATTGGCCCAATATGAACTGTTCGAACCGAATAGACCGTAATAACTGCTTGCACTGTTGAACATATTGAAAATGTTGCTTCCATAACTAATGCCCATCTGGTTTATCATTACATTTGCAAGGTAAGCCTGATTAGATAAGGTCCAATAGTTGGATGAAGAGGTATCACATGTGGAATCAGTACCAACTGTACTGCTGCCGGTGGTGCCTGGTCACCCGCTGTTTGCCAATCGGGCGGGAAAGAGGGCAAAAAAACAAAAGACGATCATTGCGAAAAAAAATCCTGAAAATCCTGGAATATATCTTGATTTTTTCATCTCTCCATAACCTCCTTCTTTAATAATCTATCTCAAAAATCTATTGATTTATGATATTTGCCTCCTTAGTTTTTCAGCCGCCTGTTAGGGCTTTTCCTGTGAGGTTTATCAAAGATGCAGCAGCCCCAACAGGCCGGCTATATATCAATGCCATTCAAGCCAAGGCGTTACGAATTTAAAAGGCCTTGGTTAGAGCTAACATGCCTCTCGGCCTCTATCCTGAAATGAGATTGATAATCACATCCTCTATATCCTCATTAAAGCCTGAAAAGGCCCTGTCCTGAATAAATATGATCGGGAAATAGCCAAAATTTTCGGACACGCCTTCACTTGTGCCAAACTCGGACTTTATGATATTCAGAGCATCCCAGAAGCCTTCATCCCCCGTGATATTTTCTTCAACCGGGTAAGTTATGGTGTCGATAAAATCGAGAAGTTCCAGACACATCGGGCCTGTTCCATTATGAAATATAACTATCTTCTCCCCGACATTCCCCCCGGAACCGGATACAGGCGGAAAATCATTAATGGCACATGGGTTGTCCACATTGGGTTCCTCATCCAAGGGGATCAGAGGATAAGGACTCGAAGCATAGGGGACATTCCTGTTCTGAGGGATCTCCAGGATGGGAAGCGTGATATCCACTGTTGTGAAATCGTCTATGCTACGGTATTTCACACCCGAATTATCCAGAAACTCCATATACACGGAATACCACGCGGCTTTCAATCCGCTGATTCGTGTATGGGAGACCGTGCAGACCTTGTTATGCTGCAATGCATCATACAATTCAGCACTGAATTGTTCGGGTGTGCCGCCTCGCGCCCAGATACTGTAATCACAGAGGCTGCCATACGCCCATTGTTCGGAATCCATGTTTGAAACAGCGATGATCTTGACGTTAAAGCCTTCAGGCTGGTAAATGGTCGACCGCGTACCTGTTGTTCCTCTGGCCAGAACATAAGGGATGCCAAGATCTTCTGCAACCCTCCATGTGTTTTCATCAGAGGCCATATAGCGCGAGCTGATTATCCTCACCGGTCTTCCTAAACATGCCTCCATGGTATCTGTCGTGTTTTTGATCTGCGTATATTGCTCTTCATATGGCACCCCCCACAACTCGGGGCCGGTATGCGCAACAACTTCCAGACCGTAGTCCTGCAGCTTTCTGATCGTCTCGCAGTGTTCGGTCACAAAGTCTGCCGTTGCCAGGAGTATCGAGGGGATCTCTCTCTGCTGCAATTGATAGACAAAATTGGTGAGCCCATCCACGCTCTCGTATTCAATGAGCAGCATCATGCCTTCGGTTAGAGGCGGAAAATCGTCAATGGCACAAGGATTATCCACATTTGGTTCCTCATCCAGCGGGATTAGGGGGTTGGGTGTTGTATATTGGACCTCTCTGTTGTCCGGGATCTCTGAAAAGGGCTGTGTAATATCAACCAAACCGAATGCATCCAAATCCACCCATGTCACATCCGCATGATCGAAAAAGTCCATATATTCGGCATTCCATGCAGCCTTCAAACCGCCGATATATGTATGTGAAACAGGAGAGATTTTGTCATGCTCCAATGCAGCAAACAACTCTTCTCCGAATTCTTCTGGAGATCCTTCTCTTGCCCAGTAACTGTAATCACAAAGGCTTCCAGTCCCCCACTTCTCGGAAGAAACGTTCGAAACGGAAAGGATCTTCACATCGTATTCCTCAGGCTGATAAATGGTAGCCCTCGCACCGGTTGTGCCTCTGGCCAATACATATGGGATGCCAAGCGCCTCGGCTGCCTTGAGTGTATTCTCATCATAGGCAAAATACCGGGTTCCGAATACCCTCATGGGTTTTCCGGTGCATGCCTCGATCGTATCCCTGGTGTTCTTCATGGCTTCAAACTGTGTTTCATAGGGTACATCCCAGAAGGGTTCCTGTGGATAAACACCCCCCACCTCCACACCATATTTTTGCAGCTTTTTAATGTTTTCGCAGTTTGCAGCGACAAAATCCGCTGTAACAATGAGGAGTGACGGGATATCCCTTTCCTGCAATTCATAGGCAAAATTGTTGAGTCCTTCCACACCTTCGAATTCTATAAGTAGCATTAATCCTTTCGTCTGTGTTTTCTGTGTGGGCTCTTTTACCTTACATGGAGGCACATATTTCTGCCATAAGGAATAATACATAGATCCCGAAGAAAATATCCCGTATGGACCGGCAGCAGTCGCTCCCATGCCATAAAAATTGCCGAGAAGACTTCCGGCGGTTTTGACTGCAGGAAAATAGTTGTACGTTTGCCCGTTAAACTGCGAAAAAGATTGTCCGTTTTGATAATACAATCCATTGGATTGACCGGAGAAGTTGTTTGTCCAGAGATTGGAGTTCAAAGAACTGGATGTCCAACTCCTGAGTGATAATGCATTCTGGCTGTTCAGATAACCGGAAGGTGTGTAGAATAAGCCTGTCCAATTGAAGTTTTTCTGCCCGAGCCAATTCAGCCAGTTCTGAGACATGAAAGGAGACTGGTAATCCCAGAAACTATTTTGAAATGTATATCCTGCAATATTTGAAAGCTGAGCCGTTGCAGGGGCACAGAAGAAAACTACCAGGACGATCAAAACAACGCCTAACACTTGCTTGACACTTCTTCCTATCATCTCTAACCTCCTTCAGAAAATGAATTATTTATAGATAAACATATTCTTAAATACGTTCGGGCTGGATCTCTTAGACTCTCTTCCAATGGGTCTGTAAATCAAATCTAATACCAATATGTCTCTCTGAAATACGGGCCAATATCAGTTCCAACTCATCAAAATGGATAGGTTTTTTGAGATATGAATAAACACTGTGAGTGATCGCCTCGTGAAAAGGTAAAATGGAAGACATGACCACAATATCCGTATTCGGATATCTTGTATGTATTTCGCCGATAATCCTTACGGCATCCTCTCTGGGCATTTTCAGATCCACGATGATTACATCCACAGAAGCACCATTACATGCTCCATTACCTAAAAATTCAGTAATCGAATTAAAAGAGGTCACATCATGTCCCAGATCTCTGAGGAAGCCCTGTAGAGTTTTTATCACAATCAATTCATCATCGATCAGATAAATTCTCATTCGAAAACCTTTCTGTATAAAATCCATTCAACCAATAACCAAGTATGTGTAATTCTTAAAGATCCCAAAAAGAATCATATTGAAAAGAGCTGATGTATATGAGAGATGCATTTTTTTCTTTGAATCACTCCCTGATCGGATAATAGTGCAATGGGAATGCCAAAATGTTTTGCTTTTTAAAATAGTCTTAAATACAGTGGATTACGGAATATTCCGAATTGAGCAGGAATGGAATTGAGGTGAGATTTAGTAACTTTTATTAGTAAAAATTACTAAACATTATCATTGCATATCAGGTGATACCCAATTTCTTTATTTTGTAATTTAGGGTTGAGTAAGGGATGCCAAGCTCTTTTGCTGCCTTGCGACGGTTCCATTTGGCATCTTCCAGTGCCCTTAATATCCTTGGACGTTCATCCTCTTCACAAGGTAAATCCGAAACAGAAGATTTATCCATCCCGGATTCCGGAAGACATAGATGTTTGCGCTGAATCCTTCCGGATCTGCAAAGGATTGCCGCGCGTTCAATAAGATTGCGGAGTTCACGGGCATTGCCCGGGAATTCATAATCCATCAGGGCATCCATGGCTTCCTTTGAAAAGCCATCGATGTTGAGCCCTCTTCCTATGATAAAATTCGACAGAAAATGCTCGGCAAGGGGTATAGTATCCGACCGTCTCTCCCTAAGAGGTGAAAGTTTGATTACAAAGACATTGAGCCTGTAAAAAAGGTCTTTCCGAAATTTTTTTTCTTTTACCATATCTTCAAGAGATACATTGGTGGCTGCAATCACCCGCACACTGACATAGATCTCCTTGGCCCCTCCAACTCGCCTCAATTTCCTTGTCTCGAGGACCCGAAGAAGCTTGGCCTGGGCAGAAGACGACAGATCCGAAATCTCATCAAGAAAGAGCGTGCCCCCGTCCGCCAATTCGAAATAACCTGGCTTATCCATTGTGGCCCCGGTATATGCGCCTTTTACATGACCGAACAGCTCACTCTCGATGAGGGAATCGGGTATGGCCGGACAACTGATGGCGATAAAAGGCATTTCTTCATTACTGCCCAAAAAGTGAATTTCGCGGGCCACGATCTCCTTCCCAGTTCCTGTCTCTCCTGAAATTAAAATCGTTTCACAACCTGCCTCCACTGCCATCCCTATTTGCTTGCGCACTTCACTTATCTCTTCGCTGGTGCCGATAAGGGAGCGGTTTTTTAGTCGAAGCTCCTCGGAGGTTTGAATTCCCTTGATCGTTTCCCTGAGGTGTTTCTGGCCCGCACGTAGATTTCTTATCAGTGAAAGCTTTTCCAAAACCGCGTCCAGCTCGAGCAACTTGATCGGTTTGTTCAAGAAATCAATTGCTCCCAGCCTTAAGGCATTGATCACCGTTTCCATATTGCCATGCCCTGTAATCACTACCGCAGGAAGTTTAGGACGAATTTGTACCATTTTAGGCAGCAGAGAAAGCCCGTCCATCCCCGGCATTAAAATATCCACCAGTGCAAGGTCATAGTCCTGAGACTTGATCATCTTGAGAGCAGAGGAACCTTCATAAGCACTATCCACCTGATGACCTAAATCATGGAGATAACGGCTCAGGGTCTGATGCAAAATCTTTTCATCATCGATAATCAGTATGCGAAGTGAATTTTCCCTATCCATGATCTGTTCCTTCCTTTTGCTCCAAGACAGGCAGAATAATACTCACAATGGTTCCTGAACCGGGTCTTGATTTGATTCTGATCTCTCCTTGAAAGCTGTCAATGATTGCCTTTGATACCGCAAGCCCGACACCAGTTCCTTTATCCGGAGACTTGGTGGTAAAGAAAGGTGCAAATATTTTTGATATCAAATTCTTGGGGATCCCGATGCCATGATCGATGATCTCGATCATCACAAATCGATTCGAGTATTTCTTTTGAACCTGCGTGCGCAGCATAATTTCCTGGGGTCTTTGCTTCCCCCCGGTCTTTGTCTTATCCATAATCGCATCCCTGGCATTGTTGATCACATTCAGCACGACTTCCTCCAGAGAAAATGGATTGGCTAAAACCGGAGGCAGATCCGTGGCCAGATCGCATTCCAATCTGAGACCTTTATAGCGCAACTGTGCATTTATAAGGCCCTCGGCCGACCTGATCACCTCGTTTACTTTTACCGGGATGAGATCGGAATCCCCCGCCCCCCTTGCAAACATCCTGGCATGGTCGATCACATGGCTCATTCTGTCTGTTTGTTCTATGATCATTTCGATATTCTCACGAATGACCTCATCCGGGTGATTCCAGCCCCTGTCAAATCCGATCAGGAGATGCTCGGCCAATCCCCGAACACCCGAAAGGGGTTGATTCAGCTCATGGGCAATCCCTGTGGCCATCTCCCCCAGAGACCTCAAGCGATCCGACAAAATGGCCTTGGCCCTTTGCTCCTCTAATCTGTGTTCCGCCTTTTCCTTTGCCTTTTCAGCCTTTTTGCGATCCGTGATATCAATGCCCAACTCCAGCACCAGGGGAGAACCATCAATGTCCGTATATGGATAATCATAGAGTTCATAGGTACGCCCGTTTGAGTTGGTCCATTCCCATTTGATCAACTCTTTTTTTTCAAAGACACGAAAGGTAATGCAATCCTTACAGGGCTCCTTTCTTTTATAGAATATTTCATAACAGGACCTCCCTGTCGGATCACCGAAGACCTCTCTGAATCTGCGATTGGCAAAAGGGATGGAATAATCGGGTGAATAGAGGGCCATTAATGCCGGCATCATCTCGAGCAGGGAAAATAGCCTCTCCCTTTCCGCTTTTGCTGTCTCCCTTTGTCGAATGGCCCCCTCCACCCTTTTTCGCTCGGTAATGTCGATGAATGTCTCAAGAAAGTATTCCCTGCCATTCAATATCACATGGGAACGTGATTTGAGTATCGGGACCAGGGTTCCATCCTCCCTTAATAAAAGGCACTCAGCACTATCCAGGATCAGGTCCTGTTTGAAATGCCCACCCGAGATCATATATTTCTCCGGGGAAGCCCCGATTATATTTTCCCTAAGAGCGCCGATCATCTCATTCGCTATGGGATTGACATCAAAAATGGTGTTGGATTCCCTATCAATAATCATGATGCCGGTATGGATGGAATCCCATATCCTTTTCAGGTATTCCTGGTTCTCTCGCAGCTTCTCCTCAGCAGCCTTGCGTTGAGAGATATCTTTTGCAGTACATACAATGCAGATCATTCGGCCCTCTTTATCCTCCATTACCGATCGACTCAAAAGCACAGGGATTTCTCTTCCATCTTTGGCCCTCAAATATGTTTCATAATCCCTCGAATTATCATTGGAGATCGATTCCGTTGAGTCTTTAATACCTGTGGATAGGATCCTTTCTTTTTCCGGAAGGATCTTTACTACCGGCATCCCAATGATCTCTTCATCTTCATATCCCAGTGTATCACAAAATGCCCGATTCCAGGTCCTGATCCTGGCATTGCGATCAATCAGAAACAAGGGATCCATCATGCTTCTGATAATATTGTCCACATAATCTTTTGAAACAGTGGTTTTCTTTAAATCCTGCGTCATTCGGTTAAAGGCATTGGCAAGCTCCTCCAGTTCATCATTGGACCCGGTGTTTATCATCACATCCAAATTCCCCTTGCCCACCTTTTTTGCCATTCCGACAAAATCAACCAAAGGCAGGGTAATCCCCTTGGCAATTAGGAATCCCATAAAGATTAATATGAGCACACCCACCAGGCCGTAAAAGCTGCCCGTTCGTATGACCCCCATGGACAACTCCCTGACCAATGACGTATCGATAAGGATCATAATACGCCCTGGGACCCCTTTATATTCCGGGTCCACAAAGGGCAAAAAACCGGCGATGTATTCCTTGTCTTCCACATATATTCTTTCAATTATTTGGCTCCCTGTTTCACCCATTTTTTGAGATATCTCTCCGGGCAGCCGAAGATTATCAGGATATTTTATATCGGGAGGAAAGGCTGTCTTTTGATCATCCACAAATAAATAGACCGGGACATTGAGTTCTTTCTGCACCTGTTGACAGAAAAGATGGCCGAATTGACGATGAAGCCTTATGTAACCAATAAATTGATCTTTATGGGATATGGGTATCCACAGGTTAATGGCTAGGTCGTTTCCACATTTTTCGATGGACACCCTTTCTGTGAGGATCTTTCGAGATTCCTTGATCCGTGGATTGAAACATTCCTGCACCCTCTCTTCATATCCCTTTTGAATGTTTTCCAAAATGAGCCTTCCATCGGGATCAAAAATCTGTATCACATAATAATCCGGAATTCTGCCCATCGATCTGAGGATATCCTTAAGCAGAGATTGCTGATTTTTCTCTGAAAGTGAAGGACCGATAAGGGCGGAAAGATCCCTCATCTCCTCCAACATGGATCCCATGCTATTCTCAAAGTGCTGTCTGGCCACATTCATTTTTGTCTCAGCCTCTTTTAGAATAATCTCATGGGTCTTTTCATATATCAGGTTGCTTAAAGACCCCATAAATGAAATGATCAATAATGTAAAGATAATCACAAAGGGCCAGAAAATCTTATGGGCGATCTTTCCCTTTTTTGCCTTTTTCATGAAGCGATCCTCTACCCTGTCAGCCGCTATCTTGCCGATCGGATCTTTTTTGCACAAAAATGATCCCCGCTCCGAAGCATAAGCCGAAGGAGATCACAACCCCCAGGAGCCCTGCAAGCCCTCTTGAAATCCGTCTATTGCCTATACCAGGCACATAATAGTAAGCCAGGGGGGCTTTATAATAAACGATCTGATGGGTCTCTGAAAATCTCCTGTCCAATGCCAGTTTTTGCAGACCGTCGGGTTTCCGGGAAGCAAAGGGGGAAAAAATCAACCCTACCCACAGTGCAATTATGAGCAGAAAATGCCACACCCTTCTTCGTCTCTTTTCATCGGATTCATAAACGATCTGTTCATGGTCCCCTCTTTTTGCAGTCAGAAAACCGGGATTTATTTTTTGTATCAATATCAGTAATACCGCTGTGATGAGCCCTTCCATGGCCCCCACCAACACATGTGGTCCAACCATAGGTCCCAGTGTGGCAGCCATGGAATCCACACCTGATATGGCCAGCATCACACAGACAGTGATGGCGGTAATCAGAAGTGTGAGCCATGCGGAGATAAATGCGCCGATATATGTTCCATAGGGTTCAATCACCAGAGACTTAAAATGAAGATACAGATAATATCCTAAAAACGTGCTGATAATCACAATGGTCAAGAGATTGGGACCCAAGCTGAGTATCCCTCCATCCTGGAAAATAAGGGACTGAACCAGATGCATCAGGCTGACAGTGATGGTTGACAAAAAGGGTCCCAGCACAATGGAGGCGAATACCCCTCCCATGAAATGACAGGATGAACCTTTGTTGACGCAAAAATTGGCCATCTCCATTGCAAAGACCAAGGCCCCAACCGCGGCCGCCAGCGACAAGGTCTTGCGGTCGAGCTTCTTCCATACCCTTTTGATGCTATAGCCGATAACACCCAGACACACCCCGTCTGCTACCACGCAAAGGCCTACACTATAAAAACCATCCGGTGCATGCATTACTGATTCCCCTTTTTGTCTTTATTGAAATATTGCTTATCCCAAGTAACATTTTTTAAGTGTAATCTAACTATCCAATCAAAGGTCAATGATAAGGCCAAATTCTCACCTCAATGACTTTTGAAGAGAATATCAGTCTCTGATAAATCTTCTAAGATATCTCGTAAAATATATTAAATATATGTCTTTAAAGATTTTTTCTTTTAATTTTATAATATTCGAATATCAATGTAAAAGATCGGATCTCAATCAGCAAATTTTTTTGATATGAATAGGAGTATTCTTTTGTCCCCATGGAAAAAGAAAAGGGGGCCACCCATGAGAGACTGGAAATGGATGGCCCCTTTTCAATTATGATATAAATATAAATTATTCTATGTTTTTATTCATCTCTAAAATAGGGGAAGTCCCGAAGGTGGAAATCCCCAGATGTTAGCAGCGGTTAAAAGGCCCGCAATATCGACATCATATTGATTTGCAAAGAAGAAATTACCAAAAAGCACATACGGTGCAAAAGCCGCTATATCCGTTGGGGGTAATACATCAAAACCTACAGGGAGCCCAATTGGAAGCGGTGCGCCGGCAGTATCCAGCAGATAAGGCGGCGGAAATGGATTGAGACCATAAAAAGCGTCAAAATAGGCCAACCCACCACCAAAGCCGCTGGGTATATTGTACATAAGCCATGGATACATCTGAGCAGGGTCCCATACCAGTGCAGGCTGCACCGGAAGAATGGTGGTATTGTCCAGCGAACTGACCAGCGGCACAGGTAGCGGCATCCCGGTCGTAGCCACAGGTGAGAGTACCGGGGACCAGAGCGGCCAAAGCAGGTTATACGGCGGCAATGCCTCCCAATATTGGGCCTGAGATAACGGGGTGCCTATTATGCCGATGGCCACCAGGATAAAAAGGGCCAATGTGCCCCATTTTAGTATGCTTGTTTCTTTAAACATGTCTGTTCCTCCTTATCTAACCTCATAACCTGAATCCGTTCAAGAAAAAGTTTTTTATCGTTTTTCTTCCTCCTTTCCGATCTGTAAAGTCTTTTAAAATAATGAATAATCTCCGGACAATCCTCTAAAATTGATGGACTCGTAAAAGTCGTTTATCGAGTCATTGCAAGGAGCGTAGCGACGAAGCAATCTAATAAATACAAATAGATATGCGTACCTAAGATTGCTTCGCTTCGCTCGCAATGACAATTTTGGGACTTTTTGCGAGGCCATCAAAATTGGACGCAATTGGGTATAAATATAATGAGCAAGGGGGATGCCAAAGATTGTATCTTGTGGGTGCACAAGAAAGCTTGTGGAGACAGGACTCTTCAGTGATTTTAGAATTCCGGGATTTGCAGTAATATATTTTATGGTATGCTGCTTATGAGAATGGTATATTTATTATGCAATTTTAAGTAATTCTCTTATATAGATTCTTTATCCATTCATATGGGTGATTTGGATAACATAATAAAATCAATTTTTTACTCATTCATAGCTCTTAAAAATTCATATTAAACCTTATACCACCAATGATCCAGAAATCCGGCATAGGAGCAAATCCGGATTCCACATACTCTTCATCCAACAAATTGCTGGCTTCGAGAAAGAATTCATATTGATTCAATCGATAGCCCAACCGTGTGTCAATAATGGTGTACGAATCGCCGATCATGCGTTCTTCATACCTGGCCTTAACTGTCTGCGTTAAACCTTTGTACCAATCCAAGGTAATGGAACCATGGAGCTGATGCCTAAGATGATCCAGAACATATTTTGATTCGAATGGCCCAGGGTCCCAGTCGGAATCCAGGTAGGTATATGCCAGATGGACGGATGAAACATTTGGTTTGCCCGCAGAGGCGCTTGGGTGAAAGTCCAAACCGGACTCAAATCCCTGGGTTGTGCTTTCCGAGATATTGCGCACCTTCCAGGTTGTCTCACCGGGGATACGGGACCAATCAATGAGATCCTTTGAATCACGCCAGAAAAGGCTAAAATTTATGGAAAGCCCTTTTTCCCGCCATCGAATACCGGTTTCATAAGTCCAGGCCTTTTCAGGATTGAGATTGGGATTGCCCAGATTCGGCACTGTATTGGGATCTGCAAGCAAATTATAATATAGCTCCGTATATGTGGGAATACGGAAAGACCTTCCAAAGGAAGAGAACCAGTGAATCTTATGGATCAATTCAACATTTAGCTCAGTACCCGGCCAGAACTCCCAGTCCCTGCCGCTATATTTCATTGCCGAAACACCCAGCCCGAAAGTCAGCCATTCAACAGGATAATACTTATGCTCAAGAAAGATGCCGCTGCGGTCGCGTTTGTGGTCGCCCATATTCGAACTATCCAATGATTCAAAGGTGATCTCACCGCCAAAAGCGGTTATTCCCCATTCGGATGTGAATCGAGAATTCAGTTGCGTGCCGAAGGTATCGGTCCGGTGTTCATTCCGATTCCAATGATTCAATTCGGGTATCTCAATCCTGAAATCATCATTATGGCGCCTCCAGAAGACTCTGGGGATGACTTCCAGATCTTCGAACTCCAAATTTGCGCTGCTGTGTGCAAACAGGGTATCTGTCTGCTCTCGCTCATTCGGATATGCATCGCTGTAAAAGCCATAGGCACCGAAGTCTTTATCAACAAATCCCAGGTTGATTTGATATTTGTGTGCTCCCTTATTGATTGTACTTTTATATGCCAGGGTACGGATGTCGAAATCGGTTGGTTTGTCTTTGAGATGCCCAGAGGAAGAGCGTCTTGAAAAAGAAGCCCGGTTTGACGTATCTCCGGTTTTAAAGGCCCCATTTAAATCCAAACCATAAAAATCGTGCTGACCATATTTGACCTGGCCTTCGACGGCGCTCCTCTCAACATCCCGGGTGATAATATTGATGGCCCCGGACATGCCACCGTAAATTCTCGCACCTGGTCCTTTCAAAACCTCAATGCGCTCAATATCCTCCAGATTGATGGGCAGATCCAGGTTGTGATGCCCGGTTTGGGGATCGTTTACATTGATCCCGTCCACCAGGATCAATGTCTGCTCAAACGTACTGCCCCGTATTGATACATCGGCCTGAACGCCATGTGTTCCCCGTTGTCGAATGTCAACACCATTGACATATTCCAAAAGATCCTGAACATTATCCACAGGCAAAAGCCCGATCTCTTCCCTACTGATAATTGAGACGGACCGGGCAACTCTTGAACGATGATCAGGGATGTAGCTGCCTGTGATAACCACAGGGTCCAATTGGTAATATGGCACCTCCTTTTCTTGAGCTGGAAAGGCATTTTTATGTATTAAAACCAAGAATAAAATACAGACCATCATTGCACAGAGTAATGCCATGGGAAGTATTCCCTTGATGACGTTCCACTGATTGATTATTTTTTTCCCCATTATTTTTGTTCCTCTCATCATCAATCATTTTGGAGACCATTTACCAGGTTATTATTATTTATGGACTTATTTTATTTGATTTAATAGATTTTGAACAGTTTTACAAATACCCATACAAAATTGACAAATTTTATAACATGGAATATACTTTTTAATAGAATAATTCATTTTAATAATCTGCATAGTATATCACTATTCCATGGGCTGAAGACTCCACCCCACACATCTCTGATTTTTAAACGGGCCAGTGATATAGTTGCTTCGAAGCTTTTTTAGAGAATCCTGCAATCAGGATCTCATAGGTAAAACTGCTGAATACCTTTTTAGGATACCCCCCCCAATAAAACAGGCAGTTCCTGCAATTTCAAGGATTTTTAAATTGCCGGACCTTTAATGACTTTTCCAGAGGCATAAGCATTTAAAGGGAAACCATGCCTTTTGGAGGAGACATATGGTGAGGGATGCAAACAGGATGATCCAACAGTTGAACTCCGAATTGGCGCTCTTGCATAAAGAGATCAAAGTATTAAGAGAAAAAGAAAGTAAACACGATCAGATGGAAGAGGCCTTAAGGGAATCCGAAGAATTATACAAAAAATTGTTAAGGACTTCACCCGATGCGGTGACTGTGACGGACCTGAAAGGGAAAATCATAGAGGTCTCTCATCAAACAGTAAAACTGCATGGCTTCAGCAGATCAGAAGAACTCATCGGCAAAAATGTCTTTGAACTTATCGCCCCTGAAGACAGAGAAAGGGCTGGTGAAAATCTAAAAAAAACCATCCGGGACGGGGCTGTCAAGGCAGTACAATATCGCCTGTTAAAAAAGGATGGGGCTTATTTTCTGGGAGAGGTCAATGCCTCTCTCATAAACGATGCATCCGGAGAACCAAAGGCATTTATCGGTACCACAAGGGATGTCACAAAACAAAGGTTAGCTGAAAAAGCCCTCCAAGAAAGTGAAGAGCGATATCGTGCCGTGGTGGAAGATCAGAGCGACCTCATCTGCCGTTTTCTCCCGGATACCACACTTACATTTGTCAATAATGCCTATGCAGATTATTTTGGGAAAAATGCGAAGGATCTTTTGGGGCAGACCTTTCTCCAATTTATTCCTGAAAAGGAGCATCAAAAGGTCAAAGACCTCATTATATTACTCAACCCAAAAAATCCGTTTGGAACACATGAACATCGGGTAATCAACTCAAAAGGAGAGATACGCTGGCAACAGTGGGTCAACCGGGCGATCCTTGATAAATCCGGCTCCATTATTGAGTTTCAGGCAGTGGGACGCGATGTGACGGATCAGAAGAAGGCCGAAGAGATCCTTCGGCAATCACAGCAAGAATTGGAAAAACGGGTTGAAGAGCATACAGCAGATCTGCAAGAGGCCAATCGAAGGCTCCAGGAACAAATCATCGAGTGCAAACAGATAAAAAAATCATTATTGGTGAGTGAAGAAAAATTCAGATATATCACTGAAATCTCCCCCTTTCCCATATCCCTCATTAATTCTTCCGGGAAGTATCTGTATATCAATAAAACCTTTACAGAGGTCTTTGGGTATACCTTGGAGGATATCCCCGACGGGGAGGCATGGTTTAAACTGGCATACCCCAATCCAGGATATCGAAAAGAAGCCATATCTTTTTGGAAATCCGATCTGGCAAATCTGGAGAAGGGTATGGTCAGTCTCCGTGTATTTAGAGTGCAATGCAAGGATGGTTCGTTCCGGGATATAATATTCAGGCCGATTGCCATGGAAAAGGATCAGTGGTTCATTATCTATGAAGATATCACGAAACGTAAACATGCGGAAGAGGAGGTATTCAAGGCCAAAGAATATCTGGAAAAGGTTTTCCACAGTGTCACAGACTCCATTATTGTCACGGATATGAAGACCCATGTGGTCACCTGTAATGATGCATCAGAAAAAATATTCGGCTATATGAAAAAAGAGTTGGTAGGTAAAAGCATCAAAATATTCTTTCCCGATCAAAAGGCGTTCAAAGATATGATTTCTGACTCCAAAAGAAGAATCAGAGAACTGGGCTATTTTGAAGGGGAGGTGATGCTCAGGCATAAAAAGGGTCATATGGTGCCTATTGCCTTTAAAACATCCATGTTAAAAAGCACCAGTAAAAAGGCCATGGGAATCATCTGGGTTGGTCGGGACATCACCGAACAAAGAAAGGCTGAAGAGGCCAAGGAAAGGCTGGAGTCAAATCTGCACCAAGCCCAAAAGATGCAGGCCATCGGCACACTGGCCGGTGGTATTGCACATGATTTTAACAATATCTTATCTATCATCCTCGGATACATCGAATTATCCCTGGAAACCATACCATGTGTCAGCCCGATCCGATCCAATATGGATGAGGTCATCGAGGCATGTCATCGTGGGAAAGACCTGGTCAGGCAGATCCTGACCTTCAGCCGGAAGGTGGAAGTGGAACGAAAACCTGTGAAGATTCATCCCATTCTCAATGAAGCAATCCGATTTATGAGGGCATCCCTGCCAAGCACTATAGAAATCCGTCAGAAAATAGATCCGGAATGCGGGGTTGTGATGGCGAATCCGACTCAAATACACCAGATCGTTATGAATCTCTGTTCCAATGCCTATCATTCCATGCGTGCTTCCGGAGGGACTCTGGAGGTAACGCTCGAAGAAGTCAAAATCGATCCCAATTTACAAGGGCTTTGCCAGGATCTTAAAGATGGAAGCTATCTGAGATTGACTGTCAGGGACACCGGACATGGGATCGAGAAATCAAATCTGGAGCGCATCTTCGATCCCTTTTTCACTACAAAGCCACCCGGAGAAGGATCAGGCATGGGACTATCTACAGTCCATGGTATTGTCCAGGCCCACGAAGGAGAGATCACAGTGGAGAGTGAAATAGGAACCCGGATGCATTTGATCTTGTCATCACAGATCAGACATTGCCCGCAATGACGGGTGCGCATCTGGCCAGCCAATTGATATTGATTCGGCCCACAATCCTTGTCATTCTTACCTCGGGCTACAGTGAGGTCATTACACCTGAAAAGGCCAGGGAGATCAGTATATGCCAATATATCATGAAACCTTCTTTGTCCGAGATCTTGCCAAAGCCATTCGAAGAATCCTGGATCAGAAAAAAAATGAAGAGAGACAAAATAGATTTTTTCTGACTCACTCCTTGCTCCGGACCTCTTCTTTCATCTTTTTCAATGTATCATTTCTCTCCTGCCGCTGAATCGTTCGTCACATAATGAAGGTGTCCTCACCAATGAAACCTCCCCGCAGCAAGCTGCGGGGTATCTCGTGTAAAATATTTTTTAACGAAGCAAGCTTCGGGGAATTGAACCCTTAGAGATTAAAAATTTTCCTTTCAATCATTATGATCTCTCGACCCCACCTCAAATGTCGATATTGTTAAGGAATGTCGGTTTCTCTAACAGTTTTCCGTTTTAATGGTATTCTACCATAACTCCTTGTTTTTAATGTGTTATCTTCTCATCTATCATCATCAAAATCCTCAAAA
>JBLIRM010000005.1:0-40662 GCA_049472295.1 bacterium
AATCCTGTAATTCCCTTTGATCTCTACCTCCTTGATCTTTAAGTAACTCCATCTCGTGGCCATAGCAAAAAGATGCTGCCATAAGGGGATCAGGATCAACAAGGCAAACATCACCAGATAGGGCAGGAATTTCGAAGGCTCACGATTGTGTCTGACCCTCTTCTTCCTAACTTTTTGTTTCGATTGATTTATTAAATGATGCCCAGTCATCATACCCTCATGTATAACCTTAACCGACCATGATGTCCTGATCCCGGACCTGGTTTCGATCTCGCGACAAGGCCATCAAAAGGATCCTTTCCACCAGATCGGGAAACTCTATGCCCTGTACCCTGGCAGCCTTGGGCAAAAGGCTGGTATCAGTCATTCCGGGTATGGTATTGATCTCCAGGCAGAAAGGTCGGCAGTCCTCTCCGAGTCGAAAATCGACCCTGGAAAAATCCCGGCATCCCAAGGCCCGATGGGCATTCAAGGCCAGTTCTCTGATCTTTTCACTCAAATCGTTTTCCATAGGCGCAGGGCAAAGGTATTCCGTCTCTCCATGCGTATATTTAGCGTGAAAATCATAAAATCCGGAACGCGGGACAATCTCCAACACAGGAAGGGCCTCTGCACCCAAAATACCAACCGTGAGTTCACGACCCGGAATGAATGCCTCAATCAATATCTGGTGATCGAACTTGAAGGCATCCGAGATCGCAGGGCTCAACTCCGATCTCGATTTGACGATATATGTACCGATGGTGGATCCCTGGGACGCGGGTTTCACCACCACGGGATATCCGAAGGGACTGTCGCTCACCATCTCATCCCTCTCCTCCAAGACCGCAAAAGGGGGGGTGGGAACCTGTGAATTCTGTAAGACAATCTTGGCAAATACCTTGTTTATGGCTAATGAACTGGCCAGTACGCCGGAACCGGTGTATGGTATCCCCATCATCTCAAGCATCCCCTGGACCGTGCCGTCTTCACCAAAACGGCCATGAAGGGCCAGAAATGCCGCATCAATATTTTCATCCTTGATCCTTTCACAGATCGCCCGATCCACATCCAACTCGATTACCCGCCATCCCTTGGATTTTAAAGCACCCGCAATCGCCTGCCCTGTTTTTAGCGAGACCTCTCTTTCATCGGACCACCCGCCCATCAGGACACCGATCCGCTTTGATCTCTGCTGATTACCGTTTTTTTCCGTTTTATTCATCCCCCGCTCCATTCACCCAAAACCTGACCTCGGGTTCAAGAGTCACGCCGAATCTCTCATATACCTTCTTTTGAACCAGATCCATCAACCGGACAAAATCCTTCATGCTCCCCTTTCCAAGGTTTATAAAGAAATTGGCGTGTTTTTTGGAGACCTCGATATCTCCCACACGTTCCCCTTTCAGACCCGTTTCATCGATCAACCTGCCGGCGTGCTCCCCTTCGGGATTGCGGAATACACATCCGGCACTTCTCTCCCCGTGGGGCTGAATGGCCCACCTCTTCAGGAGGGCACTTTTAACGGCAGCCTTGACTTCCAGACCGGGCTTGAGTCTCAACCTGGCCCCAAGGACGATATGTCCATTTTTTATATTGCTTCCCCGATATGTAAAGCCCGCTTCTTCGGCCCTCCATGTTTCAATCCTGCCTCCCTCTAAGATATCCACCTCTTCAACCAGATCCCCTAAACTCCCCTGTTCCGTTCCTGCGTTCAGGGTGATTGCCCCTCCCAAGGTGCCGGGTATGCCGGCCAACGGTTCAACACCATCCAGACTGAACGTGATGGCCTCTCTCAAGAGATACGACAATGGACATCCCGCACCCATTCCGATCCTGTCATTATTCCTCTTGATCTCCATGAGCGTTCCACCCAACCGGATGATCATCCCTTTGAGCAATCCATCTTGAACCACAAGGTCGGTCCCTCTGCCCAAGATCCTGATTTTCATCCCTTCCGATCGGGTCATGGTAACAACCTTGTGCAATTCATCCAAATCATTGACAGTGACATAAAACTCAGCATTGCCCCCTATCTTTAGGGAGGTTAAAGGGGCCAGGGGATGTTTCTGACGAAACCTCGGGCCGAGCATCCTTTTCATCTGATTTATATATTCCCGACCGGCCATCATGCATTTTCCTTCTTCGCAGTGATTGCCTTTGGGGGACTTCCCGTAATCAAATCCTTCAGCCTTTCACCAACCTTCCAGACATCTCC
Source organism: bacterium (assembly GCA_049472295.1). Taxonomy (GTDB): domain Bacteria; phylum SZUA-182; class SZUA-182; order DTGQ01; family JAFGSM01; genus JBLIRM01. The sequence goes on from JBLIRM010000005.1 coordinate 2,198, forward strand.
GGCCCCCAAAGTCAATATCATGTCTCCGGGCTGGATCATTTCCTTTAGAAATTCGGGAATGGTCCCCAAATCCGGCAAATAATGAACAAATTTATGACCATGCTCCTTGAGTCCCTCGGCAATGAGCCCGCCATGTATCCCCTCTATTGGAGACTCTCCAGCAGGATAAATATCCGTAATAACCACGAAATCCGCATTATAAAAGGAGGTAAAAAATTCGTCCAGGAGAAACCTGGTCCTGGTGTAACGATGGGGTTGAAAGACGCATATGAGTCTCTTCCCCCATCCCTTTTTGGCAGCCCTGAGCGTGGCTTTGATCTCGGTCGGATGATGGCCGTAGTCATCCACGATCACAAGATCCCCGATTTTGGCCTTGATCTGAAACCTGCGATCAGCACCGTGAAAGGATTCCAGTGCCTTCTGAATTACGACAAATGGGATTTCCAGATCCAGACATACGCCTACCGATGCAAGGGCATTATATATATTGTGGATTCCGGGGAGGCTCAGGTCGATCAGGCCCAGTTTTTCGCCGCGATAGAATACATCAAACCTTGAATGCAGGCCCTCTATCCGGATATTTTCGGCCCGGAGGTCACATTGAATGCTCAAACCATATGTCAGGATCCTCTTGGTCACACTGGGGATCAATTCCTGAATCGTTTCATTATCCAGACACATACAGATGAGCCCGTAAAAAGAGACCTTGTTCATAAATTGGAGGAAGGCGGCCTTGATATGCTCCAGGTCCTGATAAAAATCGAGATGCTCCTGATCGATGTTGGTTACAACTGCAATGGTGGGAGAAAGCTTGAGAAAGGAGCCGTCACTCTCATCAGCCTCTGCAACCATATATTCCCCCTGACCGAGTTTGGCTGTGCTTCCGATGCTGTCCAGCCGACCCCCGATGACAATCGTGGGATCCAGCCCCCCTCTGGCTAAAATGGATGCAATCATGGATGTTGTAGTGGTTTTGCCATGGCTCCCTGCCACGGCAATACCATACTTCATTCTCATTAATTCCGCCAACATCTCCGCCCTCGGAATCACCGGTATCATGGCAGCCCTTGCAGCCTTGAGCTCCGGATTTTGATCCGATACTGCAGAAGAATACACAACTACCTGGGCGTTCGAGATATTCTCTTTCTTATGTCCAAGGTGGATGGTCAGGCCGAGGTCCAGCAATCGTTTCACTGTGGGTCCGTTATTTAGATCGCTTCCGGTTACTTGATAGCCCAGATTATTCAAGACCTCTGCAATGCCGCACATCCCGATGCCGCCAATACCGACCATATGGATCCTTCTCAATTTAGGATGCATTTTTCCTTCTTTCCCTCATCCGGTACCATAAAACCGCCTGATCACAAATGGATTTTGCGGCATTGGGCCTTCCCAATCCCATGCTCGATCGAGCCATGCTCTGCAGCAATTCCGGATTCTTTAATAGTTTCGTCATCTGGTCTGCCAAAACCTCCCCTGTCAGGTCTCTTTCCACAATCATCCGGGCGGCACCGGCACTCACCATTGGTTGGGCATTCATCCTTTGATGATCAGCCTTCGCACTGGGATAAGGGATCAGGATCGCAGGCCTTCCCGTGAGGGTCAGCTCCGAGATCGTGCCTGCCCCGGACCTGCATATGACCAGATCTGCCAGGAGATAGATACGGATCATATGATCGAAATAGGCTCTCGTGTGGGAAGGGATCTTCTCCCTTTTATAGAAACCTGCTACCTCTTCATAGTCATCCTGACCTGTCTGATGAACGACCTGAAAGGGGATATCCATGGATTTCATTATCTTAAATGCCTCCATGGATCTTATATTGATTGCGTGGGCCCCGAGGCTTCCTCCAAAAATAAGGAAGGTAAAAAGATCCGGTTTGAGCCCCAATTTTTCTCTTTCCATTTTTCTATTGATTTTTGAAGGGACCGGCCTCAATGGATTTCCCAACATCTTGACCCTCCCTTTGGGAAAGAATCCCGATGATTCAGGAAAAGAGGTAAATATGCCGTCCACCCATCGACCCAAAAAAAGATTTGCCCTCCCGGGCAGCAGATTCTGTTCGTGAATAAAAGTAGTGATCCCCCTGATCTTACCCATACTGATCAGAGGGAAGGAAACATAAGCCCCCAACCCGATGATCATATCCGGTGCATAGGAAGAGATAATCCGCCATGCCCTTGGAAACGACATGGCAAATCTGAACAGATTGACCAGTGTTTTCCATGAGGGCCCCCAGCTCATTCCCTTTACGGGCATTGTTTCAAAGGGGAGTCCCTCGCTCTCTACAATATGTCTATCTAAGGGTTTAGAAGTCATAACCATCAGACATTCCATGTCCTTTCTCGAGATAAACTCCTTTGCCAGGGCCACACCAGGATAGATATGCCCGCCTGTGCCGCCGGCTGCCAAAATAACCCTGATCTTTTCATGTGTATTGGGAGACATTCAAAAGTATCCCAATACCCAAGGCATTAAAAACAAGAGAGGTTCCGCCATAACTGATAAGGGGAAGCGTAATCCCCTTGGTCGGCAACAAACCCGTCACCACACCCATATTGATAAAGCCCTGATAAACGATCAGGCAGGTGATGCCGGTGGCCAGATAAAACCCGAAGAAATCCTCGCAATGCGTTGCGATCTTCAATCCACGCCAGGCGATAAGGAAAAAAAGGCACACAATCAAACAGGTTCCAACCAGGCCTACCTCTTTTCCAATAATGGCAAAGATAAAATCCGTAAATGGTTCGGGGATGGTAATGCCGTTTTGAACGGCATTGCCAAGGCCAACACCCATTGTGCCTCCGCTTCCGATGGAGACCATTGAACGGATAAGTTGATATCCGCTCCCTCTCGGGTCCTCCCACGGGTCAAAATGTGATGTAATTCGATTCAACCTGTAAGGGGTGATCCAGATCAAAACAATCAAACAACACAGAAATACCAATATGGGAACGAACAGGTATCTCAAACGGACTCCAGCCACAAAAAACATGGTAAGTCCCACCATAACAATCAAAGCACCTGTTCCCAGATCAGGCTGTGCCACGATCAGGACAAAAAATACACCCAATATAAAGAAAAGGGGGGATGAGATGGATTCCAATTCTCCCAGCCTGTCTTTTTTCTTGGCCAAAAAAGAGGCCATAAAGATAATCATTGCGATCTTAGCCAGTTCAGATGGTTGAAAGCTTAAAAAGGGAGCCATCTTGATCCATCTTCGTGCCCCCCCCCATTTGACACCCAAATGTGGGAAAAATACCAGAAGCAGGGAAAGAAAGCTCAGGGCAAGAATGACCGGTGACCATTTCTTCCATTTGGCATAAGAACACTTCATTGCCGCAAAAAGCAAAACCATAGCCACCATCAGGTGGTATAGATGCATCTTTAAAAAGTGATATGGGGGCTGTCCATACTTTTTTACCGCAATGATGGCACTGGCGTTATAGATCATCACCACCCCGATTCCCATCATGATCAGGGCTGTTACGAGCAGTAACAGATCAAAATTTCTTTTTCTCGGCATATATCAGCTCCATAAGCATCTTTTTAAATTGTTCACCCCTGTCCTTATAATCCTTAAACATATCAAAGCTCGCACATCCCGGTGAAAGCAGCACAGTATCGCCGGGCTTCGCCATCCTGTAAGACTCATGAATTGCAGATCGGAGATCCTCTGATTCTATGATCCGGGTATATTCAGCAAGGGCATGAGCAATCTTTGCCCTGGCCTCCCCGATAAGACAAATGGCCTCAACCTTATTCCTGACCAATTGTGAGAGTGCACTAAAATCTCCGCCTTTATCCTGTCCTCCTGCGATTAATATAATGGGTGCATCGATGGATTCGAGTGCCTTGATCACGGCCCCCACATTGGTTCCTTTCGAGTCATTGACAAACCGGACCCCGTTGATTTCCCCGACCCTTTCCAAACGGTGTGGCAGCCCTTTAAAATCCCTGAGGACCGCTCTAATGTCTTGATCGGATACACCAACCAGGTAGGCGGCCAAACTCGCAGCCATGATATTCTCCAGGTTATGACTCCCATATAATCCCATCCCTTCTACTGCACCCAGATCCACTTCCTTGTATTGATCATGAATGATGACATGTCCTTCACTGATCTCGGCCCCTTTTGTAACATGCCTTTCACTATCAAACAAATAAGCAGTGCCAAAACATTTTTCAGCCAAACCATAGACCCAGGGATCCCGGGCATTCAAAATGGCGTAATCCTCGGAGGTCTGTTGCTTCACTATCCTTTCCTTGGCCTCTTTATACTCTTTCATCCCGGGATATCGATTCAGATGATCGGGTGTGAGATTGAGGATAATGGCAATATGGGGGGCAAAATCCACAACCCCCTCCAGTTGAAAGCTGCTCACCTCAGCCACGATGAAATCGTAATCCGCATCATGATCGAAGGCTTCAAGGATAGGGGTACCGATATTCCCTCCGACAAATGTCCGCTTCCCCCCGGCCTTCAAGATTTCACCGAGAAGCGTGGTGGTTGTTGTTTTACCGTTGGTCCCAGTAACCGCAAGTATGGGAACCTTGGAGATTCGAAAGGCCAGTTCTATGTCGCTCAAAATCGGAATCCCTCTGGCCCTGGCTTTGACCAAGGGCGATACATCCATAGGCACCCCGGGGCTCACCAGTATCCAATCCTTGTCCAGGAAGGTCTTTTCCTTATGCCCCCCGAATTCCCAATGAACGCCCATCTCCTCAAGTTCATGAAGATCCACCTGCAATTCTGTCACTGGCTTTCGCTCAGAAATGGTCACCCTGCACCCATGTTTTGCCAGAAATCTTGCAGCAGCAATGCCTGTATTGGCGAATCCCACCACCAAGACGTCCGCATCCGGGAATAAATTCTTTTGCTCCTTTTTCTTCATCCATTTCTCTTTCTTTGTTTTCGTATCAAGCATGCATGTCATCTCAATTTAAGCGTACTGAAACTGAGAAGGGCCAGTATGATGGAGATGATCCAAAAACGGACAATAATCTTGGGTTCCGCCCAGCCTTTCAACTCAAAATGATGATGAATGGGCGCCATGGCAAAGATCCTGCGACCGCTCAGACGAAATGAGATGATCTGGATGATAACTGATACGGTCTCAATGACAAAAAGGCCCCCGATCAGGATCAGTATCAACTCGTGTTTGGTCAGGAGTGCGACTGTTCCGAGTGCTGCCCCAAGTGAAAGTGACCCCATGTCACCCATAAATACCTGGGCCGGATAGGTGTTGAACCATAAAAATCCGAGCCCGGCACCCATCATTGCACTACAAAAGATGGTCAGTTCACCGGCCCCTTTGACATTGATAATCATCAGATAATGGGCAAATTTGGCATGCCCGGTCACATAGGCAAGGCCGGTATATGTGGCTGCAGCGATAATCATTGGACCTATGGCCAGGCCATCCAAACCATCCGTCAGGTTCACGCTATTGGATGTCCCTACAATCACAAAAAGACAGAAAGGGATATAAAACCAACCCAGATTGGGTTTTAGATTTTTGAAAAAGGGGACAGCGAGTTCCGTTGTATATGAATTGGCCGGATTCAGATATAGGTAGATACCCGCAGCAAGGGCTATCAGAGACTGGATCAGTAATTTGGATTTGATACTCAGGCCGGAACTTTTACCCTTACCTTTCAATTTCAAAAAGTCATCCCAAAATCCCAGGATTCCGAAGGAGACTGTGACCAGGATAACGACCCAGATATAGCGGTTCTTTAAATCCGCCCACAGGAGTGTTGGTATAACAAGTGAGATGAGTAAGAGTATCCCGCCCATAGTGGGGGTACCGGCCTTGGTCTGATGGACCACTGGCACTACATCCCGAATCTGCTCCCCGACATTAAAGGAGCGGAGTTTATTAATCAACCAGGGACCCAGAAGAAAGCTCAAAATCAAAGAGGTCAAGGCCGTATATGCCGCCCTGAATGTAATATACCGGAAGACATTCAAAAAGGAGTATTTAGTGCGCAAAGAATATATCAGATAATAGAACATTGATCTCTCTCTTCCTTATCCCATTGTTTTTTTTTAAAACCATTCCTGATACGAATGAGTTCGCTCAAATCCGAGGCTACGCGATCCAAACCCATCTGTCTGGAACCTTTGATCAGGACCCAATCTCCTGCATCCAATAATGAGCCGGCCATTTTGGCAATTTCATCGAGATTATTGATGGACCAAACATTTTGAGGGGGATATCCTGTCTTAACCGCCTCCTGTGCCATTAGCTCTGCCTGTACACCATAGGCAATCAGAAAATCCACTCTTTTGTTATGCCCCAGCCATTGTCCGAGTTGACGGTGGAGGCACTCGGATTGGCTGCCTAATTCCAGCATATCTCCCAATATGGCCATGGATCTGGCGGAACCTTTACACTCAAAAAGTGTGCTCAGGGCTGAGTGCATGGATTCGGGATTGGCATTATAGGAATCATTCAGGATATGTATACCCTTGATGATTTGATGATCCATTCGATTGGGTATGGGGGAAAAATCTGCAATCCCGGACTCGATATCTGTTTGTTCACAACCCATTTCCATAGCCACTGCAATAGCCATCAGAAGATTATAGGCAATGAATCTTCCTAATATGGGTAGGGAAAGGGAGAGGATCTTTTCCTTGATTTTCATCACCACTTGAGTCTTGCCTTCACTGGGAAGAAGTTCGATCTTTTGTATTCTCAGATCCGCCTTTTCCGATTCACCCACAGTAATCACCCCATTCTGACATCTTTCTGCCAAGATATAATAGTATGGGTCATCCCGGTTCAAAACAGCTAAGCTATCCGGACCCATTCCCTCCAGAAGCTCTGATTTTGCATCGATGATTTGATTCACCGAACCGAGAAGGCCGATATGGGCCTTTCCTATATTGGTTATCACACCGATCTTTGGTTTGACCATATCGGTCAATTGGGCGATCTCACCCAGATGATTCATGCCCAGTTCCAATACGCCCACTTCGTGCGATGCCTCTAATCGAAGGAGCATCAGGGGTACACCGATATGATTGTTCATATTCCCTTCGGTGCTGAGACAGTTGTATCGTTGTTTCAGTATTTTTGCGATCAGCTCTTTGGTTGTTGTCTTCCCCGAGCTCCCTGTAACCGCCACAATCGGACAGGGATGCATCTCCCGCCATGACTTTGCAAGTATTTGCAGGGCCTTGAGTGTATCTTGAACACTGATCAATCTCCCGGGTGCGCTACAAGAATCCATTGGCCTTGAAACCACGGCTGCCAGAGCACCTTTTTTAAATGCCTCCTCAACGAAATTATGCCCATCGAATCGTTCCCCCTTAATGCACCAAAAAAGGTCACCCTGGCAGAGTGTTCGGGAATCAATGGATATACCCCCGACCTTTTTATGAGAAATGGCCTTATCCGGTTTCTCTATCCACTCTCCACCGATAATCCGGGCGATTCTATCGGTTGTGATCTCCATGACTCATGTCCCCAGCTTTTCTGCCATCACTGCCTGAATGGCCTGCTTTGCTACCTCCATATCATCAAAGGGGAATTCCTGTGAACCCACAATCTGCATCTTTTCATGACCTTTCCCTGCAATTACGACCATATCACCCGACCTTGCCATACCTATGGCACGATAGATCGCATCCTTCCGATCCATGCATATCTCGTATTTCCCCTTTGACCCCTTTTCCGGAAAGCCTGTTTCAATCTCATGCACAATCTTTTCAGGATCTTCACTTCTGGGATTATCAGATGTTATAATAGCCCAATCGCTGCCCATTGCCGCGGCTCTTCCCATCAGAGGCCGTTTGCCTTTGTCTCTGTCCCCACCGCAGCCGAATACACAAATAATACTCCCCTGAGTATGCCTTCGTAGTACAGAAAGCAGATTGGATAGCGCATCATCCGTATGTGCATAGTCGATCACTACGTCAAAATCCTGTCCCAACCTGATTTTCTCGAATCTTCCGGGAACACCCTTCATAAGTTTCAGACCTTCACGGACATCCTGGATCTCCATACCAAATGCCATAGTCATGCATATGGCGGCAAGGATATTATATATATTTGGCCGGCCCATCAGGGGAGAACTCACAGAAAACGACTCCCAAGGGGTGATGACTGTGAATTCCAATCCATCGCCTTGATCCCGGATATCCATGGCAGTCACATCCGCCTCATACTCCAAACCATACGTAAAGGTAGATGTTCTGAGAGATCCTTTGGACTTTCTGGTCTCCAGTATTCTTCTGGAGGCGGGATCGTCCATATTGAAAACGGCCACTCTATCCATGGGTGATCCTAAGGATGGATCATCCAGCATCTCAAATAGTCTGGCTTTGGCTTTACGGTATTCATCCTGGGAGATATGAAAATCCAGATGATCCTGGGTAATATTAGTTAAAACCGCGGCATCGAAGGCACATCCCGCCACCCTGTCCAGCACGAGTGAGTGCGAGGACACCTCCACAACCGCCCATTGGCAGCCTGCATTGACCATTTGATGAAGCATGCGATGCAGATCGAGCGACTCAGGTGTGGTTCTCCGGGATGGAAGAATCTCTCGATCCACTCTATAATCCAATGTATTCATCCATCCTACCTTCTCACCCGAGGCCTCCAGAATCTTTGATATCAATGCACATGTGGTTGTCTTTCCATTGGTCCCTGTCACACCCGCAACATGTAACTGTCGGGATGGATGTCCATAGAATTCATCCGCTATGAACGCCAAAGCCAAACGCGAGTCGGATACCAGACAGGATGCATTTTCCCCATTCATCCATTCCTTTTCGAGGCTGTCCTCCCAGATCCTTTTGTCTTCCAGGACTGCGGCACATGCACCTTTTTCCATAGCATCCTTCAGATATTGATGGCCATCGGTCTTAAATCCCTTAATGGCAACAAATAGATCCCCGGGTTTGACCTGCCGGGAATCGTAACAAAGCCCCCTCACCCGAATATCCATATTTCCTCTAAAGGCCTTTGGATTTAAGGGCCTGATCAATTCTCCCATGCGTTTATCATTCATATATCGATATCACCTTTTAAAGCCTGGCTGTAATGGTCAGGTGCCTTCGCACAGGCAAATCTTTTTCCACAGGAGGGATATGCAGATAATTGATCACCTTCTCCGCCACTTCACTGAATATGGGTGCGGCCACTTCTCCCCCCCAACAGGCGGACCGCGGCTGATAAACCATCACCAACATCGCCCATCTGGCAGTTGAATCAGGGAAAAATCCGATAAAAGAGGTCAGGAAATCATCATGGGAATATTCCCCGGTGGCCTTATCCAACATTTGCGCAGTCCCTGTTTTGCCGCCAATCCAATATCCTGGGACATCGGCATTCACTCCTGTGCCGCGGCTCACTACACTGTTTAGAATCTCCTTTATCTGTTGACTGGTCTTTTCATTAACGACCTGTCTTTTCATCCTCGGTGTCTGTTCAAATAAAAGGTTTCCATTCGCGTTTCTGACCTCTTTCAGTACAAAGGGCATCATCAACCGCCCTCCGTTCACCAGAGCTGAAAAGGCAGTAATCATTTGAATTGGGGTTACTGAAATCTCCTGCCCGATTGCCATGGATGCCAGAGACAAACCGGACCAATCTTCAGGGGAGCGCAATATTCCCCTTGATTCTCCCGGAAAATCAATGCCTGTTTTTTCTCCGAAACCGAAAGCCTTTATATATTGGTAATATTTTGTTTTACCCAATTTTCCCGCACATTTGATTGCACCGATGTTACTGGACTTTTCCAGGATCTGTTTGAAACTCAGCCACCCGAATTTCTTATGGTCCCTGATCCGCTTATCCGCCACTTTCATGGACCCCTTTTCACAATAAATCAGGCTGTCTGTCTGGATCATTTCCTCTTCAAGGAGTGCTGCAGCCCAGAATATCTTGAAGATGGAACCGGGCTCGTAGATATCGGTGACACATCGGTTTCGCCAGAAATGTTTGGGATAATCAAAAAAATGATTGGGGTTGTATCCGGGCCAATTGGCAAGGGCATGGATCTCTCCGGTATAGGTATCCATAATGATCAGCACACCATGACGGGCCTCAACCTTTTTACATGCCCTTCTCAAAGCATCCTCTGCAAGATATTGCATGACCAGATCTATGGTCAGAAACAGATCACATTCCTTGGTTTCATAAAGATAATAGGGCTCCAGTCTTTCGGAAAAGCCATGGGGATAAAGATCGGCATAAGGGAAATCCTTGGGATAGACATCGGTCCCGGTATCCAAAAGCTTGTTAAAAAAGTATTCCAATCCTTCCAGACCATTTCCGTCAGTACCAACGAATCCCAAGACCTGAGCAGCCAGCTCCGAATTCGGATAATACCTTTCCGGTTCCATAACGAAATCGATTTCATTGAGATTTAAATGCATTAGAGAATCCTTCTGAGAGGGGTTCAGTTTTCTCTTGATCCAAACAAAACCCTTGTCTTTTTGAAATGCCTCTTTGATCTGCTTTATATTCACCCAGCGAAAACAGGAAAGGGCTCTCAGTGCACCCTTTGGATCCTCGGAACGCCTTGTGATGAGGTATGCCGAAGGGGCTTGAATACTAAGGGCCATTTCTTTTCCCCAACGGTCATAAATACCGCCCCTGGGCACACCGGTTTCAAAGGCGATCTTTTCCCTGACAATAGCCATAGAGTTCAGTTCAGAATGTTTGATCACTTGAAGGTGATAGAGACGGCAAATCAAGGTTACGCTGCAAAGGCAGAAAAAGGCAAAAAGAATATGTATCCTTCTGCGATTCATTTTTGATTCAATTCTTTTTTTCTGTTGTTTTCGCATTAAAAAAAACCAATTGATCGGTTTCGGGTTCCACGAGCCCCAGATTATGTCTGGCCTCTCTATCGATGCGAGTGAAGGATCGTAAAAATCCTCGCTCCAGTCGCAGGCTATGATTCACCTGTTTAAGCATTGCCCTGGAATGAATAAGACTTTCGACCTCACCTTCAATCCTGACCTTCTGAATGGATTGACATATATATAACAAAACCATGGCAAAAAAGATGATCAGAACCAAGGTATATCCAAATGCCCTTATGAATTCCCCTGGGTCCAGATCTCTGTGAATCTTATAATTTCTCAATGACATTCAGCAGCCCTCAGTCTGGCACTCCTGGATCTCGGATTCATCCTAACCTCTTCCAAGGATGGCCTTAGAGGTTTTTTGGTCAATACTTCCACCATCCTGTGCTCAGACAATCCATGATGTGTTTTGGCTCGATCACGAAAATTGCGTTTGACCAGACCATCTTCCAGGGAATGAAAAGAGATGATGCACAACCTTCCTCCGCGTTTCAGGCATCCCCATACAACTTCCAGAAATTGGACGAGGTTCTCCAATTCTTGATTTACTTCCATTCTTAAAGCCTGAAATGTCCTGGTAGCCGGATGTATTCTCCATTTCCCCTTTGATCTGGGAACGGCAGAACATATGATACGAACGAGATGTGCTGTTGATTCAATCGGGGTCTTTTTTCTCTCCGCTACAATCCTTCCTGCAATCCGACGAGCCCATCTCTCCTGCCCATATTTCCAGATGATTTCTGCAAGTCTGGATTCCGGATATTGATTGATAATCTGTGATGCCTTTCTCCTCCCATGAATATCGAAATTCATACCAAGGGGCTCATCACGAAGAAAGCTGAATCCCCTTCCGCTGTCATCAAGCTGAAGAGAAGAAACCCCAAGATCAAGGAGAACCCCGTCTATTTCTGATAGGTTTTGAGACGCCAGGATTGAGGGGAGATCCTTATAATTTCCCTGCACCAATATGGCCCTATCCCCAAATTCGGCCAGTCTTTCCCTTGCTGCTGCAAGGGCCTTGGAATCCATATCGATGCCCAGAAGCATACCATCCGGAGAGGTGACATCCAGTATGTTCCTTGCGTGCCCCCCCAGACCGATCGTTCCGTCACAATAAATTCTTCCCGGAAGACAATTCAGGTAATGGATGACCTGATCTGTCATGACAGGTGTATGCATCCCCTTTGTTTCTCCCCTCAATTCTACGGGACCTTTCATCCATCATGATATTCAAAAGGGAGCCAGAATCATTCAACAGAGCCAGATATGTCACACCCCATAGTCAGCGACCTTTTCCATGAGACTGGACATGCTCCCTTCAATCTCTCTTTCCTTCTCCATCCACTTTTCTAAAGGCCAAATCTCAAAGTGGTCCATCACACCGACAATGGCCACCCGACTATTGATCTCACATTTTTTCCTCATATGGGGGGGGACCAGAATTCGTCCGGAGCGGTCCATGCTGCAATCACAAGCCCTTGAATACTGAGCTCGCAAAAACATCAAGACCTCTCTGTTGCGAGAGGGCAAAAGTCGTAATTTCTCCTCCTTTTTATTCCATTCCTGAAGAGGATACACCTCAATGCAATCCTCCAATATCGTCAGATATAATTCACCACCACCATATTCCTTATTCAATATATCCCGCATTCGCGTAGGAATGCTCAATCTGCCTTTTTGGTCAACTGTGTGTTCGTAAGTTCCCTTAAAACTTGGCATGATTATCAATTATCCCCGAATTGGGAGGCTTAAGGGCCATCGCCCCCCTTTGTCCCACTTTTAGACAATTTTATCCCACTTTCTGCCACAACATAACCCACTCCGATTTTTTTGTCAAGAGGTCAATTTATATTCTTTTATATAAAAGAAAATTTATGCTTTTATGACATAATAAATTTAAATTAATTATTTTTTTTTACTATAAAATATATTTTTTTCAAAAGGCCCTTTTTCTTATCCATGGGCCTTTCTTGCGTTTTTTCAGGTAAAAAATTTGACAATGACCAATGGCATCACCTAAGATCAAAAACATGGATATGCCTTCTGAAAAAATAGGAAAGCTGTTTGTGATCAGCACCCCCATTGGTCATCTGGACGATATCACCTACCGGGCGCTCGAGATCCTGAAGTCTGTGGACAGGATCGCTGCGGAAGATACTCGCAGGACAAAGCTGCTTCTGAAGAAATATAACATTGCCAAGCCCTTGATCAGCTATCACGACTTCAATAAAGAAAAAAGGGCCACTTCCATTATTCAACACATCTTATGCGGGGAGTCCATTGCCCTGGTCTCTGATGCAGGCACCCCTGGGGTATCAGACCCCGGTTATCGCCTGATCAGAAAGGCAATTGATGAATGCATTTCGGTCATTCCCATACCCGGCCCATCTGCAATCCTGGCAGGCCTTTCAGCTTCGGGCCTGCCTACGGACCGTTTCGTGTTCGAGGGTTTTATGGAGGCCAGGGGTTCCAGACGGGAAAAACAGATCGAAAGGTTAAAGGAGGAAGAAAGAACCATTGTCATGTTTGAATCCCCTTATCGAATCCTGAAAAGCATGGAAGCCATTTTAAACATTATGGGCAATCGGCAGATTTGTGTGGCCAGGGAATTAACAAAGATATATGAGGAATGGATCAGGGGAGATGTGAAAGAGGTTCTGGATCAACTCAAAAAACGAAAAAGCATCAAAGGGGAGATTACTCTTATCATCCAGGGGAAAGGCAAGAGGACAAAGAAGGGGAATGATCCGATCTCTTGATGTCATTCTGCGGCATGAAATGCGAGGCAATCCGAGATTGCTTCGGGCCGCGTCCTCTATTAGACAAACAATACACCCTCGTAATGACAAAGTCATGGCTGTCATAAAACCCTCAATGACTCTTTATGAGGGTGCCAAACCCAAGGATCGGAGCACCAGCCCGCATGCCCCTATCAGGCCCGCGTCATTGCCCAATTTTGCGGGCACAACCCTTATCCTTTCAGCCGGTTCTTTAAGGGCCCTTAACTTGATCTCATCCATCATGGCAGGATAAAAGAAATCCCAGGCCTGACTCGCCCCACCCCCGATGATGAAAATCTCCGGATTCAATATATTGATCAGGCTTCCTATGGCCAACCCCAGATAAGTACCTGTCTCGCGAAAGATCTCTTCTGCCAGTTTGTTCCCTGCGAGTGCCGCTTGAAAGATCTTCTCTGAGGTCAATTCCGAGGAATTTTCGATCTCTGCCATCTCAAGAAGGTTATTCTCAGGATGACGGGGCATACTCTCAATGGTCCGATTGACAATTGCCGTGGCTGATGCATATGACTCGAGGCAACCTCTGTTTCCACAGGAGCACCTTCTGCCATCCGGTACAATCGTCATGTGTCCGATCTCTCCTGCCATACCTTCGGAACCATGCCAGAGAAGGCCATCCAGTATGATTCCCCCACCGACGCCTGTCCCCAGAGTCAAACCGATCAGGCTCCTTTTCCCTATACCTGCTCCCGCCCACTGTTCACCAAATATGGCAGCATTGGCATCATTATCCAGAATCACAGGCACACAAAACCTGCTGGATATGATGTCCCTGATAGGGACGTTCCGCCATCCGGGAAAATTAGGGGAACTGACAATCTCCCCTTCCGAGATATCTATTATCCCTGCAGCCCCGATTCCAATCCCCTTAAAATCCGCTGATGGATATCGCTCCATCAATTCCCGGATCACGTGACATAGGCGTTCAACTACCCGGTCCTCTCCCTCGTTGACCAGGGTGGGAACAAATTTTCTTGCCAGAACCGCACCCTTTGAGTCCACAATACCGGCATGAATATTGGTGCCACCCAGATCAACACCTATAAAATATGGTAATTGTCGATCAATCATAGAAATCCCTGCATCGCATTGATCAGTATCCACTTATCCAATGCAAATAAGCTGTCCATATCATCATCCTTGAAAAGGAGAATTCTTTGAGTACGACTTGAACCAATTCTTTGGTAATCAAAGAGATTCAGTTTATTATTCGCTTCTTAATTCCCGGAATTGCCAACTTTTTCCCCTTTTGATTCTTCTCTGGATACAGGTGAAAGACCAAAAGATAGATTATTGGCTCCGAGGATAGCAGCAGCCCCTTCTAATGAGCCTATTCCATCCTTTCCCATGACCAAGATATCGGGATATTGTACGATTTCAGGATTTTCATTCGCGGCCGCAAGTATTTTTTCTATTTTAGCCAATTCATAAGTCCTTTGAGGGCCGAGTACCTGCAATAAAGCCTTTTCTCCTCTGGCAACCGCTTTCTTACGAAGTTCTTCTCCTTCTCCCAGTAGGCGTTTTTCCTCTTTGATTTTCTCAGCACGCAGTTTTCTGATCATTGCTTCCATAAGATTTGCCTGCTGGTCGGCTTCGGCCCGGGCCTTCTCCGCATCGATACGCTTTAATTGAGCATCCTTTTCCTTTATAAAGGTCTTTTGAAGCTCATTCGCCAATTGACTCCGTTTGCCGGGTATAAGGAGTTCCGGCGGGGGGAGAGGGTCGCCAAACATCACCTCTCGGATGATGATCCCTGCTTTTGCCCCTTCCGGTTTGATCGCCTCTTCAACCGCATCTTCCAACTCCGATCGCTGATAAAGCAGCTCCATGACCTTGCGGTCCCTATGTCCTGCAACATTTCTGACGACACTTCGATATGCAGGCGTGATGATCTTATCCTCCACCTCTTGGCTACCACCTACTGAAGCGATGACATAAGGGGCATTATCAGGAGTCACTTGCACAAGTACACGGGAATCGAGGAAGATATCCCAGTCTTCGACTCGAATGACCGTAGCAACATCCGCTGCATTTTCCGGTCGCTTGACTTCTTCTTCACGGACTGTTTGGGTTATGGACCCTTCCTGATCAATGCTTAAATCGATCCATCGCCTTTGATAACCCCCCACATACAGCCAGGTTTGAATCCTTGTATCGACTCTGACCACATTATAGGCTAAACGATTAAAATAGTAACTGCCCGGCAATAAGACCTCTTGCCAGATCCCTATATGATCTCTGGGTACCAGGGGAACCGATAAGGTTTCAAATGCCATTTTTCTCGCTTCAGCTTCGACGATCACATCATCAAGGTCTTCGTCTTTTTTATCTATTTTAAGCAGGGCCTTTACTGCCTCTATCTTATATGCGTCTATCACACTTTGAGGGACAAGAGGCTTTCCGTGATATGCGGCTCCCACATTGCTCTTCACAACCCCCACAAATCCGGCAGGAATATCTTCGGCCTCTCCGAATTCAAAATCAAAAAGATAACGATTGAGACGATACTCTCCGGGAGGCAGTACCGTGAGTTGTGGCCCTTTTTGCCCACGGGGAACAAAGGGGTCTTTCATCCCTTGTTCATATCCCATAAAGAAGAGGGCATCCAAATATTTCTCAAAGTCTTCTTCCGGCCATTCATCTGCCAAAAATTGACCCTCACGAAGTGGCCTTCCATCCTTTGCAATTAATATGGCATAGTTACCCTCTCTTATCTTTAAGATATCCAATTCCTCAACTTTATATAGGAGATTTATGAGAGGATAAAGATGAAATCCCGGAGGGAGGATTTTCGCTTGAGGCCCCTTTTCATTAGGCATAGCAATAATACGTCCCGGCCGCATCGGTTTCGCGAGATAAATTCTCTTGAGATGACCAACCTTATCTGCATCGATAATGACAAAACTTGTTGAAAGGATAAAGAAGAATGCAATCAAAAAGCAAGATACGGCAATAAGCGCACGTATTGTGTTTTGTTCTTTATCACCTGCTTGTATTTTGATGAATCTCAGGAGTACGATCCCTGCAATAAGAAACAAGAATGCAAAAGTCATCCGAAACATTATCATTCCTCCTCATTCTAGGTGTATTGATAATAAAAAGTTCTATCAAAATGACAGATTTTTGCATTCAAAACCCTCTCACACATCACAAGTGTTCCAAGAATTTCATCAACTGGGCTCGGAAGAATCAACGACAAAAGGATTCTTTTTAGGAGCTCAATAACTTGGAGGATGCTATAATCCGATATCTTTCCATCAATTCCCGGATCAAATTTCATAGCCATTCAATAGTCCGGTCCTCTCCCTCGTTGACCAGGGTGGGTACAAATTTTCTTGCCGGAACCGCACCCTTCGAGTTCACAATACCGGCATGAATATTGGTGCCACCCAGATCAACACCTATAAAGTATGGTAATTGTTGATCAGTCATGGTAATCCAAGTATCGCATTGATCAGTATCTCCTTATCCAATGCAGGTATGCTCTCAATATCATCATCCAAGAAGATGCATAACTTCCTGTCAGCAATTATGGCATTTTTTACCATCTCTCCTATGCCATCGAGCCATCTCTTCTTTAGGCAGTGTCCTCAGTAAAAGCTGCCAATAATAATATCCTCATTTTGTTTGAAGATCAAACACTTAAAATCCACCCAACTCCTGGCAATGGTTGACATTATGGAATTGCTGGACTTAATCATTTAAATATGTTACATGATTGATCTATTATCTTTATTGATTTTATGCCATGGTTTAGTTTATTCTTTTTGATGAAAAATCCATGTTCCGATCAATGAGATTACTCTAAGCGGCCTTGAAATAGCAAATGTTTTTTCAGAACTTACGGATCCGTAAAACAAAGAACACGATTTGTAAAAACACAGAATCCTGAAGGAAGATGGGAAAAAAGGTATACAGTGCGATTTTCACGATCTGGGTAATAGATATTTAAATAAACATTTATAATTTTTTGGAAGAAAAGGAGGGATTCATTATGGAAATTATGAAATCAATAATGAACATTTTGATGTCAACAGAATTGGGAGTCCCGCTTTTTCAGATTATTCTGTTACTCTTTTTTAGTACCTTTTCACTTCTTTTTGGAAAAACTAAACTGGCACTCATTATCAACTACCTCTTCACATTCTATTGGGGTTATATATTTAATAAAGAACTTCTGGTTGTCTCTTTTAGAAATGAGCCTTATGCATTTGATTTCATATATTTTTATTTTGCGTTTGGTATTATTATCGTTATTCTATTTATCATTAGTATGCTTATAACCGATAGCAAGAAAAAGGATAAAATTATAACGAATTTTTGACTTCTTTATCGGCAGGATCCCATAACAGTTGCAAACAAATTCAATCAAAGGGAAATTTTTCTTTCGCAAAGCAAATATGATGGTCTTGTAAAAAGTCATGTATCGAGTCATAGAGGAGCAAAGGCGGTTGCGAGGCGAAGCCGAAGCAAACTTATCTAATAAATACAAATAGATATTTATACCTGAGATTGCTTCGCTTCCCCCCACGCTTCGCTCGGGGCTTCGGCTCACCGCAATGACATTTCTGGGACTTTTTACGAGGCCATCAATCTTGATAAAAAAATCTTCCAGTTTAAAAATACGACTTCAGCCTCTCTATAAACCGACAAAAGACATTGTGTGTAAAAGATAGCTTCGCTGTGTCCGGTCCAGCCAGCGACCCATATCCCTTTCTATCTCCTCCACGGACCTGATGCCCAGCACCTGCCGGATGAAAAGGTTGGTCGATATATAATATTATTTTTTCGGAAATAGGACTTATTTCCATCCTTACTTCCGCTTCAACTCAACCCATTTATCATCCAGCCCAGCCATTCCTTCCCAGGCACGATCCAGATATAAGGTATCAAGCGTCGCAATCGCAGCCATTGCCTCGATAACGGCATAGATCCTTCCGACCAGAGTAGGATCTCTCCTGGTTATAGGGCTTAACTTCTCTTCCTTCATTGTCTTCATGTTGATCGAAGGCTGCTCCACCGAAACAGTGGGGGTTGGTTTGATTGCCACTCTGCAGATAATATCCTCTCCATTGGTCATACCGCCCAAAACACCCCCGGCATGATTCGTCTTGAACCTCACCTTTCCCTTCTCAAGGTAAGGATGATCATTGAATTCACTCCCCTTCATATTGCCGCACTTAAATCCGGCGCCGAACTCGATTCCCTTAACAGCCCCAATGCTCATGACGGCATGTGATAACATGGCACCGAACTTGTCAAAGACAGGCTCTCCCAGGCCGGCAGGCACATTATGGATCACCAGCTCGATAATGCCGCCCATGGTATCCCCTTCCTCCTTCACTTCCAAAACCTTTTTTGTCATCTCTTCAGCGGCCTCTGCATCAGGACAGTTGATCTCATTCTTCCTGTAATTCTTCTTGGCCTCCTCAAAACTCATCTTTTTAGCCTTTACTCCGGCACATTCAACAGTATATGCAAGGACCTCTATCCCATGCTGAGCCAGGATTATCTTAGCTAATGCTCCGCCGGCCACTCTGCCGACTGTTTCCCTGCCGGATGCCCTGCCTGCACCGCACCAGTCGGCTGCCTCACCATACTTCAGGAAATAGGTATATTCAGCATGGCCCGGCCTGATAAGGTCCTTGTAATCCCTATACTGATCAATATGGATCTTTTGGGTATCCACATTATACACGATCATCCCGACCGGGGCCCCTGTGGTCACCCCATCCTGGCCCATGCCCGCAAAGATATGGACCTGATCGGTCTCCTTCCTCGGAGAGTCCAGCTTGCCCTGCCCGGGCCTTCTCTTGTCCATCTCCTTCTGTATCATCTCATCTGTAAGCTCAATGCCTGGCGGCACGCCGTCAACGATAACAGCCAGTCCTGAACCTTTCCCAATACCATAAGATTCTCCGCATGTTGTGACCCTGAATATCCGTCCGAAAGTATTTCCCATCATTTTGAACGACCTCCTTGACTATTCTATTATATCTATTTTCGCCCCGATTCTTTTCATGATATCAGCATAATCCGGGAATGTCACACTAACTGCTTCAGCCGTATCGATCACGGTCTGTCCTGAAGCAATCATCCCGGCGAGGCTCAAAGCCATCACCACCCGATGGTCATGATATCCATGAACATGAGCACAATGAAGCTCTGAATGCTCAATGACCATTCCATCTTCTTTCTCTTCAACATGAGCACCCATCCTGCCGAGTTCCTCTGTCATAACTCTGATCCTGTCTGTCTCCTTTATCCTTGCATGGGCTACATTCCTGATTGCCGTCTTTCCCTGCGCATAACATCCCAGTACACTGATCGCAGGCAGCGCATCCGGGGTGTTATTCAAGTCCAGTTCACATCCTGTAAGCATTGATCGATTCACCACGATGCCCTCTTTCCCCATCCTTATATCAGCACCCATTTTCCTGAGGTAGTCCAGCACTTGTTTATCCGCCTGAGTATCCTCCATATCCAATCCTTTGAGCATCAAATCTCTCCCAAGCATCACCCCTGCAGTCAATAAAAAGGTGGCGCTTGACCAGTCGCCTGGAATGTTTTTCTCAAAGGCTTTATAGCTCTGATTCCCGAAAATCCTTATGCTTTTAAAATCATTGTTCTCATATCTTATCCCCAACTCATCCAGCCATCTGAGTGTCATCTCGATATAGGGCTGCTCGCAAAGATTCAATATCCCTATCTCAGTATCCTGTAAAGCCAGAGGACAGTTAATAAGCAGGCTTGAAATATATTGTGAGCTCCTGCAGTCCACTTCAACCCTTCCGCCCTTCATCCTCCCTGTAATCTCGACAGGAGGACATCCATTGTTATTCAGGGAAACAGCCTTTGCTCCGAGTGCATTCAGGGCATCAAGCAATGGCTGTACTGTCCTTTTCCTTATGGAGGCATCACCATCAATAAGGACTTTCCGATCTCCAAGGGCTGCTGTTCCCATAATCAAGTTGGTTGTTGTTCCGGAATTAAGGGTATCAAGCCTTGAGTCCGTCTTCGGCTTTCCTGAAAATCCCCGAACAATAAATTCCCCGTTTTCCTTCTCTATTCCGGCACCCAATGCTTTGCATGCATTGATCGCTGCCTGAGTGTCAGCAGCCTCAAGCGCATGGATTAATTTTGATTCTCCCTCAGCAAGGGATGCAAAGACAAATCCCCTTATCGTATGGGACTTGCTGCTTGGCACAACAATCTCTCCACGAATGTCCTCTGTTCTGTCAACCTTTAATCTCATAGATCTCCTAAAACGGCATTCTTCATCAGTTCCTTATTGCAGGCCTTCCCTGTCCAAAGCAGGAATTGCCTTGCAGCCTGGTTAACGAACATCTCGACCCCTGAAACCGTCTCGCAGCCATTCTCAGCAGCCATCTTCAATAATCTGGTCCGGCCGGGATTATAAACAGTATCAAAAACAACCATATCCTTCAACAGATCTGCATCAACAGGGCTCCGATCCATATCAGGTGACATGCCGATAGATGTGGCATTAATCAGTATCTCCACATCATCCCATTGAACATCTTCCATCTTCAAAAACTCACATCCCAGATCAGCAGCCAGCATTCTCCCCTTCTCCTCAGTTCTGTTGACAATGCACAGCTTTGCCCCTTTCTTCAAAACACCATAGCCAATGGCCCTTGCCACGCCTCCGGCTCCGATCATCAGCACCTTCTTTCCATCCAGGCGGGTCTTCTCTTCAACAGCCTCAACAGCCCCGTCAATATCCGTATTAAATCCCGACAACCTTCCATCCTTCACAGCCACTGTATTCACTGCACCCACTCTGCCGGCATCCTCATCAATACCATCCAGATATTTCATAATCTCCCGCTTATGGGGCATGGTCACACTAAAGCCGGCCAATCGATCCCTGAAAGCAGACACGAATTCGCCTATATCACTGACCAGGAAATTAAGGTACACGGCATTCATCCTGTGCTCCCTGAAACAGAGATTATGCAGGATATACCCCTTGCTCTTGGATACAGGATTTCCAACCAGACCATAAAGGCTCAGGCCAAGAGGCTTTAGGTCTTTAACCCGATAGACATCCCTCAGAATCCCACAGCTTATCTGGCCTGGTGCGGATTCCTTTCCTTTCTCCATACTTCCAAAGGTGAGGTAAGAGCCATAAACAAGAGAGAGTATTCTGGATACCTCTCCAAGGGCTCCCATGCATATGCCGATAAAATCCCTGCCCTCTTCCTTTGCCTTTTCAATCAGCCCGAACATCCTCAGATTATCTCTTAAATTTTTAGGCATCACTGCTATTTTCAAGATATCTGCGCCCAGCTTTTTCATCTGCAGATAAATCCCATTAATATCTGCAGGCATCTCATCAAAATTATGGTAGGACAAAATAATCTTTGAATCTTTCCTGCAGGAAATCAACTCTTCCACAGCCTGCCTGCCGGAACCCATCTCAATATCCACATGATCAGCCCCGAATTCAGCGCATCTGTGCAATATCTCTATCCTTCTTTCCTCGCTGCCGGCATACCTTCCACCTTCATCCTGCTTCCGGCAGGTCATGATCAGAGGGGATTTCTTCCAGGAAATGATCCGCCTCAGGTCAAGGTCATTGAATTCGGAAATATAGTCCAGCCTTATCTCAACAATATCCGCCGTCTCAGCAGCCAGATCCATCTGTTTCCTGACTTCATCAATATTTTCTGCAATTACCGGACAGCATATCACTGCATATCACCCGGAACCTTTCTCACGATTTCAGTGCTCATTTCCACGTCAATTGCAATATCTGTAATCTTACCCGGCAGAATATGCCTATACTCTCTCACCTGTATTCTTCTGGTCATATCTCATGTTCCTTATGACTTGCTCTATAGCAATTCCCTTGAGGCTGCTCCTGAATCCCGGCTTCGGAATCAAATCAATGATCTTCTTGCTCATCACAGTGTTTCACATCCCAAGATTCCCAGCAATCTTTGTCTGCGCCATCATGCCCTCAGTAAAAGCTGCATTGTTGATCACTGGAGATAGGGAATAACTGACGGGATCACCCATTAATGCGCAAACATATGTCTGTGTATTAATTTCCGTCTGATTGTTTTACAGGATTTCAAAGATTAATATAATTCAATTATAAATTGTTTTGTTATATCCTTTTAAGAAAGGATAAACTCATTATATTTAATTTATAATAATATCCTCATTTTGATTGAATATCAAGCACTTAAAATCCACCCAACTTTTAACTTCCATATCAATTTTATCACTTTGATGGCATCTTCAAACATCTGGAGACAGTCAGGGCGTGACTCAGCCAGGATCTCAGCGTCCGTATCGGACAAATTAAGCAAGAGAGTTCTCCCCTTCTAATTTTCTTATAATGATCTGCTGGAGTTTATATATGAATTCTTCTTGACAAGGCAGTATCAATCTCGATATTTTTAAAGGATAATAAACGTTATCCTCATCTGAAGATTGCCCTTCAAATATTTTTTCCATCCCCATTTGCAAGGACTGGTTTCAAAGGGGGCTTCCAATGCACATAACACCTGCTGTCCCTTGCCCTGGATCGATACCCAGAAGATTGAGGCATGATCAGAGGCAAGGTGCTTTCAATTCTTGTCCAAAAGGGAAAAATCTTTGAGGATCTGGCAAAGAGAATATACGAATGGCTCATTCAGGATTCAACATCCATAATTCACAAGAGATTAAGGTTTGCTTTTCCGCTATCTTTAGACTGTCGGTTTGCCAAAATTTGTCATATTTGGGATACTCTTTGATGTCATTAGATTATTTCCTCCTTTCCTTTAATTCTCCTCATAGTGTAAATTATCCTCATTATCATCTTCTGCTAAACTGCCATGATCTACCGATCACAACGAAGGATGAAAGTTTTTAAAAACAAATAATTAGTTAAAAACTTTCATATAAAACCTCTTTGAATATTTGTTTTGAAAAAAATGGAAATCCTTCCCTTACTTCTATCAAGATAAAGCGTATTCTTGGTATCATATTGAGTATCTCCGAAAACTGTTCAAGGAACCGGACCGATTAGAAGGAAGATATATTCGTTTTACACACCACCTCTTTATTCTTTATATAAAATATCAGCATTATAAAGATCTGTAATATGAGTCAAAACTGCAACGGTTCAATGGATATTAATTTTCTCTTTTGTCTAATAGACATAAAATATCCATTTTTTTTCAAGTTATTTACAGCAATTTATTTTGAAAGTTACATGCAAAGTGGGAAAGTGTTTTCGGACCAGACAGGGAAGCTCCACTGCTTGCGGATGCTTTGTCAAATTTTGAAAATTTAAAAGGGAAATAAAAGCATACCTACGTCTATATATAATAAATAGAATTGGTAGATACTTTTCATAATTTTTTTCTTATATTTATATTTAAAAATAAACCGTTAACTTAATAGCAATTGATTTAAGCAAAATAGATCCAGGGCAGGAATTAAGGAGGTAAAATGAAAGCGTCAGAATTGAATATTCCAGGAGCAGGACCATGGGAAATAAGGAATCACCCCAATCGAGGCTCTATTGTTCAAAATGGTAATATTGAACGTTACCAAATTCAAGTCCCTTTTTTATTAATTATTTTTAATGATGAAGCAAGCCTCGCTGGTATGCCAAGTCAATTGGAAGCTGCACAAAAACATGCTGAAACGCTTCGCAAAATCTCCTTCCCGAATCTTTCGGCCTATTATCTGGAAAACTCTTATGGAACTTTCGAATTTATATTTCGCTTAAAAACCGCAATATTAGACAAACCCCGGAATGATCGAGCAGGCTTACCAGAACCACAGTATGATAATGGAGGGAGCCTAATCAATCGTAACGATTTCCCACCAGCAAAGCAATATAAGGGATTATGCGGATTTATTGTTTGGGATAAGGATCCAGGTCCAGGCGAGGTTCCTCACGGGCATCCTTGGTTTAGAAATTATAATGCGACAGCGGAGAGAAATTATGCACTCGCAGCTATTCGGGCTGCAAGTGAGATATCATATCCATGGGATGATCCAGGAGGGATTGACGAATGGCTGGACTTCGGACTACCTTCTCAGGATAGTCAAGCCATTTTTTTAATGGCGTCTCCAAGTTTGTCTGGCGGAGGAAATAGAAAATTTATACATTATTTAACTGGTGGCCGTATTGGGGAATATCATCCAGAAGAAGAAAGTCCTATCAGATTTAATAATCATATTTTGCGAAAATATATATGGAGCGAATGGAAATGGGAGACTTTTGCTCACGAATTAGGTCATTCAATTGGAGCTCCGGACCTCTATTATATCAATTCTGTACAAGGACACCTCATAGATCCCACTACGGGTACCAGCGTCAGTCTTATGGGATGGTCAAATGGAGCTCCGCATTTTGATGCTTTTTTAAAATTCCGATGGGATTGGCTGAATCCAAGGGTAATTACACCTGGGCCATGGCAAAAGCGAATCAACTTGTCTCCAGTTTATGAAAAACCAGAAAATTCATTATTGTTAAGACCGGATATTTCCAACCACGAAGACGAATTTTTTATTGTGGAGGTTCGAGGAAACGATGGAAAAGCTTGGCATGGTAAAACAAAAAAGTATGATAAAAATCTAGCCCCTGCTCACCGTGGCGTTTATGTTTACCACATTAACTCACATAATCCAAATCTCAGTGCCCCTCAAATTGACCTTGAGGGTGAACCTCCAGGAACAGTTAGCTTAGATGCTTTCCAATCAGGCGAGATTTTCCACCCGCCAAATAGTAACTTTTATGATTCCAGCCCAAGTGGACTTACCATTAAAATAGGTGGAGATCATTCGAATGGTGCCTATTTTCTAGTGATTGAATGGGTTATGAACACCGGAGAAGGGGAATTTTATAAAATGCTTTCCAATGGCAAAATGCAACACCAAAAAATCCACTTTGGATGGCGAAGTTTGTGGTCCCATATCATCCCTGGCAATTTTGGTGGCAGTGGCTATACTGATCTGTTGTTTTATGATCCTACTCGAGGAGAGGCTGAGTTCGACACAACGGACGGCAAAGGCGGTATGAGACGCTTAAAATCACATTATAATTGGCGTCGTACTTGGTCCCATATCATCCCTGGCAATTTTGGTGGCAGCGGCTATACTGATCTGTTGTTTTATGATCCCACTCGAGGAGAGGCTGAATTCTACACAACGGACGGCAAAGGCGGTATAAGACGGTTGGAATCACATCGTAATTGGCGTCGTACTTGGTCCCATATCATCCCTGGCAATTATGGTGGCAGCGGCTATACTGATCTGTTGTTCTATGATCCCACTCGAGGAGAGGCCGAATTCGACACAACAGACGGCAAAGGTGGCATGAGACGCTTAGAATCACATCATAGTTGGCGCCCTACATGGTATCTTATTATTGGAGGTGATTTCGGGGGTTCCAGATATACTGATTTGCTATTCTTTGATCGAGGTACATTTTAGTATAGAAGATATGTAGGAACTTCGCATGATTCTCATATAGACTGGCCGGGGAGAGAAACTCCTAGCTGGTGGTGCTTCGATCTATGTATATCTCATTAAACTGCTTGCCCTCGACACTGACATTGATGAGGCCCCGCGGGAACAAGCTGGGAATAGACGTCGAGGCCAGAAGTATGAGCGGATCATCGGCACGGAGTTGGGATGCCCGCTGTTGCTGATAGCTTCGAGATTCCACATCGCAGAACGGACGGCATCCAGATTGGCGGTTCTAACAAACAGCCGCCTTATTCCCTGAGGTTCGGCCGTAATCTGCTCGATCAGCTCGCCATCAACCATTTCGATGAAAATGTTCTGCAATAGGGTATAATCCTCATTTTGATTGAATATCAAGCACTTAAAAATCTGCAATCCAGTCAGCAGGAAACTTTTTCTAGATCGTTCTTTGGAAATATAAAAATAGAATTTTCTGAAAGGAGAATATAATAATCAATTAATATGATTATTTATTCTATGACAGATGTATAAAAAATCTTTATAAAACAAGGCAAGACAATCCCCGAAGTTATCCAATTGCAGTGGCAATCAGAATTTAAATTGATTGAATGATTGGACTAAGCCCTTGCTTTCCTTGTTTTAAGCCCGCGAATCTTATTGAACTCTTTGATAAAAACCTGATAAACCTCATTCAGAAACTTGGTCCCGCCAAAAATCATCGCTGGCATAAGCATAATCATTACTACGGCCGTCAACATTATGAGAAAGAATAGCTTAATAATAACCATGATCTTCATAAATATCACCTCCCCAAAATTTCGATTATCTCCTCTACAAATAAAAAAGCAATTTATGTGCCAAGTTCACTTTTCTTTTGGCTGATATCTTATCGGAAAATTATTCTTTATTCTTAGGGTAAAAACTATTTGTGAACAATGTCATAGCCTTTTTTCTAAATATCCCATATCATGTTTTATCTATGGATATCTTTCTTTAACTCCTTAATACCGATTACCTTTTAGCAGATTTTGCACAAATGCTGTCCAACAAATAGCCAAATATCCCTCTGCGACACAACCGTCCGAGTCAAAATAACCCAAAAATGGATCGTTATAGATTGATATAGAATGACGTCGTGTGAAAAGAAAAAGAGGAAGGAAACAAGGTTCAAAAAGGAAATATGCTTAATTCTGAGGGGATTCCTCGCTGGAATGATCTACCTTGTCGATATCCTCCTGACACTGGATATCGATGGAATTGGAATGTTCGGAGCCACTCAATGCCTGCCCGCAATTCGGACAATATCTGGCCCTTTCGATATTCTTAAAGGAGTAATGACAATATGGGCATACTTGAACTTGCTTCGTTTGCTTTGTCTGCCCCTCTTGCCAGCGGACAAAAAGCCAAAGGGGCAAAAATATGATCAGGGCCATAAAAGTGCCAAATGCCCATAACAGGGCTTGACCTTCGGTACGCCCCTTTTGTCTGGCATCCATAAATACCCAGAGGGAAGCTAAGATTGGTATCAATATGGCTACAAAAAAATGCATTCCTTAAATCCTCGATCATTAAAGATTCAACATTCTTTAATCATATCCCATCAGAGTGGCGATGTAAAGTCAATCAACGGACATATTTACGGAGCGATATAGGGAGGCTTTTTCTGAATTTCTTGGCGAAGCGGAGAGGAAAAACCATGCAGGAACCATCAAAACGGAAAACCAAGGATCGGGAATCCGAAGGAGAGGCCGAATAGAGGAGAAAACATGGGATATGCAAACATCCCGGATGCAGGAAACATCATCTGTGAAGATGGGAAAAAGGGCGTGTTCATGTTATTGAACGTACCCTGAGAAGGCATCGAATAATATGAGGAATTGCCTGAATATGATGAATAACTTGGAGTAAAACCGTAACTGCTTTGAGAGGTTTGATTGGCTTCATAATTATTACTAAAAGAACCATAATTATTACCGTATAGAGGTACCTGTGAACCGTAATTATTACTTGCCATCACCCGTGTGGCGCCGGATGGAGTTGACGAAGATGGCCAACTCGGGCCTGTAAAACCTCCCCAATTGCTCTGGCCGGTATATCCAAGACTAAAAGGAGATGGCCACATTAAAGGCGACAGATTGGGCATGATGTTATAGGGGACCAAACCTATTCCCAGAACCGGCCACATTCCTAACCCCGGAGCCATATAGGGAATTGTCGAGATAGGATAACTAATATAGGAGCCAAAAGTTGATCCTGTTGATCCAGTGGCTGAATCTTCTTCTTTCTTGGGATGGATTGTCACAATACAATCAGTGGCCTCATCCCAATCCACATAAATATCCCTATGGGTGGAACTCCATGTATCATGATTGATCGTCCAGCGGGTCGTGGGTGTCTCCAGAAATCCTATGGTGACAAACCAATGCTCCTGCCAAATGGAATGGCCCATGACCCCATATAAAACGGGCCTTTCATTCAATATTTCATCCCTAAGTTCAAAAAAATCCTTATTGTAATTCAGATCTGTCTCGAAATCATATTGATTATTATAGTTGGTGGCATTACAGACCCTTTCAATGCCATCATGCACATCCTCATCCCTGACCCCGCCTTGAGAGGTTCCCATGGAGGGATAGTTCATAGCCTCTTGAAGCTCATAAACGAGCTTTCTCACATCCTCCAAGTTTTCCGGGTCTGAATCAACCAGAAGCGGATAACCATGCTTATCCCAATATCCCAGCACACAAGCGGCAGCAACAGGACCGCAATTTCCAGGATCACCAAAATCGGATTGGGAATAATCAGGGACATCCTGGATGATGGTGTTTTCATTCTGCAATTCAAGGCTTGTGATCTGGATGGTATATGCCTCCTGTGCACCATAACTGTCCACATCAAAATTCTTGACCCTGACATAATATGTCCCGGGGTTAGAACAGGTCCATTGGATCAGGGAACTGCCATCTTCCTTGAAATCATCGTTTCGGCTAATGTTGGATTGGGTCGGATCAGCATAAAGGTAAATGATGGTATCCACAAGATGATAGGTATATCCTTGTTTCTTTGGACGGCTAAATATCTGGTAAGTCACATTTTGTTCGGCAGAGAACCAGTACCAGTCAATATCACCTGAAAAAGCAAAGTTATTGATCAGAGACACCCCGTTTGGATAAATGCGAGTGGCCCCCTGATAGACATCATCCTGTTCCCAAAAGATGTCTTGTGCTTGGGCCATATCAAATTGCATGAAAATCAGGAAAAAAATGGCCAGGACGACCATGCCCATGCATAACTTCTGTTTCTTTATATGACAAATGTGATTTCTATTCATTGCTTTAAAAGTTTTCTGGATGAATGATGAAAATTGTTTTCATTGGATATAAGAGACATTTTAATCATTTCTATTTAAAATCCGTTGGGATATATTGCATCGGCTTCAGTACAGGCAAATTGATTCTTATCCGGTTTCCGCTCCCGCCATCCTCGTCAACAACCATTTTCCCTCCGAGGGATTGAATGATCTTGTGTGCCAAATAAAGGCCTATGCCGGTCCCATTCTGTTTATGGGTAAAAAACTGACTGAGGATAAACTTAAAATTCTCTTTGGATATCCCTTGTCCGAAATCCTGATGCTCAATCTCGATCTCATTCCCCTTTGAAAGCGTTTTACCTTTAATATAGATGGTTCCCTGACCACCCATGGCATGATAGGAATTTCGAAGGAGACTCATGAAGACCTGCTCCAACTGAACCCGATCCCCGTAAAGTCTGGGGAATTTTTTGGGTATATCCTTGATAATCTCCATATGCTCAAAATCCATTTCTTTCCTTATGAAAAAAACGGCCCTTTCGATCAACTCTTCCAGTTCGATATGTGCATAATCCATCCTATTCGGCCGGGCAAACTCCATGATATGATCAATGGCCCCAGATAATCTTTGACATTGGCTCAAAATTTCACTCAACACACCTTGCATCTTTTCAATTTGAATGGATTCATCCGATAATTTACAAAGGCCCATCTCTGCATTGAGGCTGATCACAGCCACCGGATTTCTGATTTCATGCACAAAGCCCGCAGCCAACTCTCCTATGATGGAAAGCCTTTCTAATCCGATTCTCTCCTCAAACAAAAGTCTATATTCACACTCGAGCACATATTGTTCGATCGCTCGCATAATTTCTAACTTCAATATGTCATGTTTACAGGGTTTAAAAAGATACTTATAGATGTTCCCCTGATCAACGGCTTCAAGGGCCACTTCAAAATCTGATCTGTCCGCTAACATTATTTGTAGGACATCGGGATAGAGATCATGAACTCGACTTAAGAACTCGGTCCCCAAAATCTGTGGCAAATTCTGACCGGATATGATTACTGCGAGATTAGGGGTATTTTCTATGATATTAAATGCGTCATCAGTTGTGTGTGTGATCAGGACAGAAAAGATATTGCCCAGTCTTTTTCTATAAGACAAAAGTTCCTCAGTATTATTGTTATCCACAAACAAAACAGGATAATCCCCATAGTTAATATGCCTAATCACCTCTTTCTCCGCCCTGATTTTGAACCAGGCTTTCTATAAACTCCCATTTTTTTTTGATCCTCTCGGCACGATTTTGATCTTCACTGGCCCCCTTGTTTCGCACTCTATCATCAATCAACTGGTCAACATACTCCCTGTCCATAACCTTCATATCCGAAGTCCGGACAAAAAGTGTCTTCAGGGATTGAGGGGTTCGAAACTCTATCCAAAATTCCAGGGGCATTGGATATACATAGCTTACAATATCCCAATCCTCATTTGAGGTGGTTTGGACGAGCAGATTCTTTATCTTATTAAAATTGAGGATATAATCCGGCAAACCTTTATACATTTGAACCACCGGCACATGAGATCTGTTGGCACCGGATACAGCAGTGACAATATCCGAACTATTATAATCCAACAGGTTGCCTGACAAGAAGTCATATTGGGATGTGATTAAACTCGACAGAGGGCTATCCGGACGGCACAATAAAAATATGTAAATTTGGGGCACCCCATCCAGGTCAACAAATGTTTGTGTATGAAGATGAACCAGTGGTCCGAAAACCTCTTGTGAATAATGGAGTGCTCCAGTCAGGGCGATATCTTTAGATACTTCCTGAGATGAACCTGTCAGCGGCAAAAAAAGGATGATGATGCCCAAAAGAATAGGGCATACGAAATGTATGATAAATTTCACTCTCATGAACATTGCTTTTATCGGTTTTTTTGTTTGAATAACTTTTTTTATATTTGACGGTTACCCTTAAGGATTCCTTATTCATGGGAGTTGGGAATGACATTGGATCTGGATTAAGTTGAGGATTTTTTATCAATTTAAATACCTTGAGCAATTATCCCGGGCTTTACGAAAATGTGAAGTTTGATATCCTTCATAAACTCCGATAATGTTTCTCCTTTTCTTTCCCATCTATCATTATCACTCTTTGATAATCCAAAGATTATACCTTATCGTCTCTTTCAAGGACCTCTTTAACCACCCTCTTTAATTCCTCGATTTGAATGGATTTACTTAAAAATTCAAATGCACCAAGCATTTTGGCCTTATTTACATTTTCTGTCCCAGTGTACGCCGTGATAACGACCACCTTTAAATCGGGTCTGTTCTGTTCAATATAGTCCAAAAATTCCATACCATCCATCTTGGGCATCTTCAAATCGGTCAGAATTAGATCAAAATCCTCTTTTTCTATGGCAGACAAGGCACTCCTACCATCTGTTGCAGTCTTAACCATATACCCTTCATCTTCGAGGATATCTTGTAAAACAGCTCTCATCCCTACATCGTCATCGATTAACAGGATACGCTTGGCGGCCATCATCTACCTCCTATAAAAATCATAATTTGCCCCATTCTCCATCATTTAAATCAATAGTAAAACTCGACTTATGCTATACAGGTTTTTTTAATTCCCTCAAGGGATGCCTGCCATAAAAATATTATAAAATGTTCTAAAAAAATTATATTAAAAATAGATTATAAAAAATCAAGTAATGTAATAATGACTTAAAAAATGATTATTGTCAAGATTTGATAGAAAAATCATTTTATGATTCAAATATAAGTATGCCAAGGCATAAGGTTGAGGTTGTCAGTGTTTGTGTCTTCGGTATTTCTTTTTTGCTCTGCTCTTCATTCCCCCATGAGGCATTGAGACAATCCCCTCACTCCCACTGATCCTCACAATCTCGTCCCTTACCCTGGCAGCCTCTTCAAACCTCAGTTCCCTTGCATAAGTCTCCATTTTCTCTCTTAATTGCAGTAAATATGCCTTCTTGGATTCTTCTCCCACATGATAGGGGATCGCTTCTTCCCGGACCAAACTGGGTGTATAATAATCGGACTCGCACACCACCTGCAAAAGAGTACCGATGGACTTTTGAATCGATTCCGGCCTGATATGGTGCTTGCGGTTATATACCAACTGCATTTCTCTACGTCTTTTGGTCTCCTCAATCGCCGTTTGCATGGAAGGGGTTAATCGATCGGCATACATGATGACTCGACCATTCAAATTTCTCGCTGCCCTGCCTGAAGTCTGTATCAGGGCGGTTGTTGATCGAAGAAATCCCTCTTTATCCGCATCCAGGATGGCCACCAAAGACACCTCCGGCAGATCAAGACCTTCTCTGAGCAGGTTCACTCCGATCAGACAATCAAAATGGCCCAGGCGGAGATCTCTCAGGATCTCCGTCCTTTCTATGGTATCAATTTCTGAGTGAAGATAACGGACCTTGATTTCGAGGTCCTGATAATACTCGGTGAGGTCCTCTGCCATCCGCTTGGTGAGAGTAGTAACCAATACCCTTTCATTCTTAGTGACCCTTTCCCTGACCTCAGACAAAAGGTCCTCCACCTGATTGGCGGCCGGTCGGACAATGATCTCCGGATCCATCAGACCCGTGGGCCTGATGATCTGTTCCACAACCCTACCTTGCGCCATATTAAGTTCATAAGAAGAGGGTGTTGCAGACACATAAACCACCTGGTGAACCTTGGAACTGAATTCCTCAAAACTCAAAGGCCTGTTGTCATAAGCGGAAGGCAGCCGAAAACCGAATTCAATAAGGCTCTTTTTTCTGGAACGGTCCCCTGCAAGCATCCCCCGCAATTGGGGAATACTGACATGACTCTCGTCAATGATGACCAGTTTATCTGAAGGATAATAATCAAGGAGCGTGTGGGGAGGTTCCCCTGGCTTTCGGCCATCCAAATGGCGGGAATAATTCTCTATGCCGTGGCAGTAACCGATCTCCTGCATCAACTCCAGATCGTATAAGGTCCTCTGTTCCAATCTCTGTGCCTCCAATAATCTGCCTTCGGCCTTTAAAAAGCGGAGCCTTTCCTCGAGTTCATTACGGATCCTTTGCATGGCTTCCTTCATCTTTTCTTCAGGCAGGACATAGTGGCTATTGGGATAAATGGACACATGATCCAGTGTCTTCTTTTGGGTCCCGGTCAAGGGATTAAGGGAATGTATCCCCTCTATTTCATCACCGAAAAGGCTGATTCGAATCGCATCAAATTCGTATGCAGGGAAGATCTCTACCACATCCCCTCTGACACGAAAGGTGCCGGATTTAAAAGCCACATCATTTCTCTCATATTGCATCCGCACGAATTCCTCAAGTATCTTCCGCCTGTCGATCTCCTGTCCCTTCTTTATAAAAAGGCTCATATGTTGGTATTCCTCAGGGGAACCAAGGCCATAAATACAGGAAACGCTTGCGACCACAATGACATCCCTGCGATCTAACAGGGAACGTGTGGCAGAATGCCGCATTCGGTCTATGTCCTCATTAATCGAGGAATCCTTCTCGATATAGGTATCCGATTGAGGGATATAGGCCTCGGGTTGATAGTAATCATAGTAGCTCACAAAATATTCAACCGCATTGTCAGGGAAAAAGGTCTTGAATTCGGAATAAAGCTGTGCAGCTAAAGTTTTGTTATGGGAGATGACTAGTGTCGGCCTCTGAACCCTCTGTATCAGATTGGCCATTGTATATGTCTTTCCGGACCCTGTTACACCTAAAAGTACAATATGCGGGGCACCTGACTGAACCTCTTTTGTTAATGATTGAATCGCCTGGACTTGATCCCCCTGGGGACGGAATTCGGATGTTAATCTAAATAAGGGCAATTTGATTCACCATAACATCGATGTCTTTTTATTCCTTCAGATACCAAAGCATTATAGCATAAAAGCTTATCTTATTCGGATATTCTGTTCTTCCACCAATAGAGCCCTATGATGCCCATAACCAGACACACAAGAATAAGGGACCACTGGCGTTTCTTATCCGATATGGGATGCGAAACGGGATATCCGCTGCGAATACTTCTGATCTCCAATGCATGGATGTCGGTTTCACCCCCATGTGATGGGCAGGCCCGATTAAAGATCCCTCTGATCATCAGGATATCCCCTTTCGAATCATAACTGCCCGCATATTCGATCTCCGGCATGAGATGTCTCGGGACCCATACACCTATACTATCCGAACCATCATCGATGTTCAGCCAAAACCCCTTTCTGCGTGCCATTATATCTCCAATGACCTCTCCCTCGATCTCGATCTCGTGTTCGTCAAAACCCATGAGGTCCCTAACAACTCGGTTCAAGTAAATCCTTTCTGCAAATGCAGTTGACAAAGAAAAGGGACCCATCAGAGTCCATCCCATAAAAAAAAGACCTAAAAAAAGGATTACATGCCCCCATCTTCCAAAGAGCCGTTGAGAAAAATCCGATGGGTATACCATCCGCCTGATCATTTGACCCCCCCGAAAACACTGCCTATGAAACCAAAAAGTGCAAAAAGGGCCATAAATTCAAGACGGCCTGCCCACATGGCGAATATATATACAACCTTTATCATGCTGGGCATGTTGGGCACGGTCAGTCCGCAACTCAGACCTGTGTTGCTGGCTGCGGATATCCCTTCAAACAAGGCCTCTAAAAATGGATACCCCTCGGATACCGCAACAACAGTGGATGCAACATATAACCCGATATAGGATAACACAATCAGCATAATCATTCTGATATAACTGTCGGTCAAAACCACATCCTTGATATGGTGGAATTTTTGAACCACGATGGAGGATTCTGGAGAGATCAGGCGGCGGATGTCTTCCACCAGGCCGGTAAAAATGACCCCGATTCTCAAATTCTTGAATCCCCCGGCCGTGGAACAGGCACTTCCTCCAATCGCCATGGCGATGATGATGCCTAAATAGGAAAGGAATTCCCATTCACCCAGCCATGTTGATGCATAAATCGTCATGTTCCCGGTGGTGGTATGTGCAGAGACAAGCTGATAAAAACCCCGGCGCCAGGCGGCCCATATCCCCGGATATACACCTGATTTTTCAAGTCCGTAAAGGACAAAGGCTGAGGTGATGAGGACCGTACATGTAAAGGATACGATCTCCAGGTTGTGAAAGATCTCCTTGTACTGGACATGCCATATTGTGAAATGCAGGGCGAAATTCAGCGATCCGGCTATAAAGATAATCATGGTGATCATCTCGATGATGGCAAAATGATAATACATCAGGTTTTGTGACATGGGTGCAAACCCACCCGTACTCCAGGCCCCCATGAATAGCCAGAGAGCATGGAAGAAGCCCCTGAGCCATCCCATGCCGGCCAGACGTGCAGAGATGGTAAGGATAAGGGTCCCGACAGCCATATAGGTAAGACTGATCAGCCATATGACCCTGGCGGTATGGATCACATTGGGAAGGAGACGCTCATCCTTTCCTTCCCCCACATAAAGGGAATAAGTCCCTGCAAATCCTTTCATGGCAAAGGTCAGGGCCACGACAATAATCCCCTGCCCTCCCACATAGGAAAGGAGATGTCGCCACATATTCAGTCCGTAAGATGTGTGATTGAGATTCTGAATCAGATAGAGACCTGTGGTGGTATATCCGCTCATTACATCGAAACAGGCATCCAGATAAGAGCCATATTGACCGCTGAGCCAGGATGGCACAGCCCCCAGACAGGTGGCAATAAACCAGGACAGGGAGGCAGTTACCATGCCGAGTGTCCAGTTGATTTCCTTCTGTGCGGATGTAAATATCTGTAGCCCCAGGCCAACCAGGATACAAAGTGAAAAACCGATCAGGAAATCCAATACCACGGACCATTCCGCGAACAGGCAGGCTGTAGCGACTGGTATGAGCATAAGCAGTCCCACCCCGACAATGATCTTGCCTGTATAGAAACCAATGGTACTGTAATCTGCGCTAACCGGTTTAAACATCTCAGGACAGGATTAAGTGAAAAAAGAGGGCAATGAAAAGTGTAAGAAGCATAAGGAATGCGGTATAAAGGGATTCCACGATCATCCCGCGCAGTGAATGGCTAATCTTGGACTTGAGTCTATGTTTGTACATCATGAATCCTCTTTCATTCTAACTCCTCAAACTTGCCCACCAGGAGATCAAAAAGCTCTCGTTCGTTCTCTATGGTTGTCAAAGCGATCACATCATCCTGGGATTGCAGGAGGGTCTCCCCTTTCGGGATAATCACATCATTCCCTCTAAGGATAGAGATCAAGACGGAATTCGAGGGAAGCCGGATATCCTGCAGGCGTTTGTTGATTACAGGCGAATTTTCCGTCAAAGAGACACGAATCACGGATAGCTTCCCTTTTTTAAAGCTGAAGAGGGTGACAAGATCACTCAATGTAGCCTCTTCTTCTATGATCTTTGTGAGAATGGATGTGCTGTTGATGGGAACGTCCACACCCAATTGAGAGAATGATTTTTCATTCTGGGGGTCATTGACCCTGGCCAAGGTGCGCTTGATCCTAAAAAACTGCTTTGCAAGTTGGCAGGCAACCAGGTTATTGGCATCAGAGTCCGTGACTGCAACCAACACATCCGCCCTGGCTATACCGGCATCTTCAAGGACATTCCCCTCACAGGCATCCCCATGGATGACAGTGATCCCCAGATCTGCGGCAATCACCTCACAAGTGGAGAGGTCCTTTTCTATGAGCACGCAATGATGCTGGTCTCTGGTCAGGGACTTGGCCAAAAAATATCCCACCTTCCCCCCACCCACCAGTATGATATTCATAGAGTTTTACCCCAAAGAAGTTTATGGATCTCTTCCTTTTTTTCTACCAAACCCACTCCCATAATGGTATCCTTATCCATGAGTATGTCATCCGATGAAGGGAGTGCCATACGCCCTTTTGTATTGATCAAAAACACATAAAAAAGCCCCGATTGGTTGAGATCTTTTACACGCTTTCCCACCAAAGCCCCTTTGACTTCCAGAGTATATAATTCGACCCGATCTTGATAGGGTGCAAGATGCTCTTCAATGCTCCGCTCCAGGAATCGATCTCGAAACATCCTGGCAATGACCGTGGTACTGCTGATGATCTCGAGCCCCAGATGATTGTAGGTCGCTGCCTTCCTGGGATCATATACCCTTGCCATTGCATTTGGGACATGATATATCTGCTTCGCAATCTGGACAGCAATAATATTAATATTGTCCTCATCCGTGACTGCGGCAAGGGCATGGGCCTCCTTGATTCCCGCACTTTCCAGGATGTCACAATTAAAACCGTTTCCTGTGACTGTCATTCCGTTAAACGCAGGCCCAAGTCTGCCAAATGCTTGGCTGTTTTTATCTATTACAACCACATCATGGCCCTCGTCAGAAAGCATAATCGCCAGTTCTGATCCCATCCTGCCGCAGCCAATAATTAATACATACATCCCTTTGATCTCTCCCCGCGTCCAAGCCCCTGTTATATAAATTCAATTCTACTGGAGCGAGCTTGTTCAATAACCATATAAACCCTATTTCAAAGGCCGTTATTTTAAAGCATCTTATAAAAATAAGCAACCCTCTTAAAACCCTTTTAGAACCCTTCACCAATTCTCCTATTACCGCCCCACTATCCTGGGCAAATAAGTTACTGCAGCATATTAAGGATATCCCATCTCCTCAGAAAAGCAACCTCTCTTCTCCAGGGATGCAGTTCTTACCCTCCCAACCTTATGAGCAAATATATTATTGCGGCATATTAGAATGTTATATCTCTTCAGAAACCCCATCAGTTTGCGACAATGTTTCTTTTCCTTCCCTTATATTGTTGTGAGAGGACATATTTACGCAGCGATACACGAATAACTTCTGCAAATTCTACACGGGTCATACACTGTTCCTCCCTTCCCATCCCCGTGATCAGAGATATTTACGGTTCCTTATATAACCCATCAGTTTGCGACAATGTTTCTTTTCCTTCCCTTATATTGTTGTGAGAGGACATATTTACGCACCGATACACGA
>JBLIRM010000050.1:0-17666 GCA_049472295.1 bacterium
GATAGCTTTAGAGAAGCATGCACCACGGGCATGAATCATTCTATGGCTTTTACCCGTCATCACTTCTTCTTACCTCCCTGTGCGGATTTTGCCGTAAATCTAAAGGTGGTGGCAAGACAGTTGGTCTCCAGAATAATCTGACCATCCTTGAATTCAGGAGTTCTCATGTTTATATTGCTGATATTTACAATCCTCGGAAGATGGGCAATCATGTCAAAAAACTGCGCCACTGTATGATAACTGGCTTTAATACGAATATCTATGGGCACTTCATTATAAAAGTCCTTGGGTACTTCCGGTTTGGGCTGAAAAAGGACAAAGTCAAGTCCCACCCCACTGCCCAGATCGGAGATCTTGGTCAGTAAATTGGGAATCTCTTTCTCCGTAGGCAACTGGGCCTGTGCCTGGGAAAGCCTGTTCTGAATCTTCTTTAACTCCTCCTCAATATCCTTGATCCCCTTGGTAATTGCCAAATTCTCCTGAAGGGTCTTTTTAAGTTTTGCAATCTCCGGTTCAAGAATCATGATTTTTCTTGCCTTCGGCTTATAAATATAGTAATGGCCAAGCAAAACAAAAATCAAAATGATCAATATAAGGATCAGAATCTTTTTGGATACAGGGGTAGTGGCTAAAACCTTATTTAGTTCTTTTGCATCCATTGATTGTTATTTCTCCTTATTCCCTTCCTTGCTATCTTTAGTAGAAGCGGGTGGAATAAATCGAACCTGACAGCTAATCCTGAATTGTTGAAACTTACTATCTTTCATCATTTTCTGCTGAATATTTACCAGTTCAATATTGCTAAAATAGGGAGAAAGAGCCAGCTGCCGCATAAATTCCGAGACTGCATTATATGAGGGTGACAAACCACCCAGATGGAGAATGGTCCCCATATTCATCAGACTATCAAGCCAGACCTGTTCTGGTATTGCCAGACTGAGGTCATCCAGCATATGTACTGGCCCAGCCTGCTGCTCCCTGAGTGAACTGATAATATTGATCTTGTTCTCCAGGACGGACTTTTGTTTCTTGAGTTTTTCAACCTTTTCCAGATCCAGCTTGGAATCTTCGATCTGTTTTTTAACAAATAATAATTCCTTCCGGGTCTTTTTCAACCTGTTATTCATTTTAACCATTACTACAACTCCCGTAATGAGAAGGATCAAGACCACAACTCCCAGAATGGCCCCATCTCTCCATAAGGCCATTAAAGGCTTGGGTTTTCTGGGAAGAAGGTTGATTTTGATCATCGATCGCCAATCCTCCTGAGAGCAAGGCCAATTCCCACAGCCATCATCGGGGAAATGGATGAGATGTACTCGAGGTCAAACCTTTTGTAGTTCACAAGGATATTCTTAAAGGGGTCCATTTGTTGGACAGGTATGCCCAGCCTTTCATTAAGAAAATCGCCAAAATTCTCCAATCTGGACCCTCCGCCGCTCAAAAACATACTGGATACCGAACCCTCTTCAGCTGTGGCCCTGAAATAATCAAAGGAACGCTGAACCTCAGCCAGAAGTTCTTCATAAAATCCATCACGATATGGAATTAGCTCATCCTTGGTTCTGCCTTCCACTTCAATCCCGTTCAACAGGGCCTCCGACTGTGAAAAATCCAGAAACATCTCCCTCTGAATCGTTCGATGAAGCTGATTGATCCCAATGGAGGCATCCCTGGTAAAAACAGAGGCCCCTTTTCTGAGCACATTAATGCACATGGTCTCTGCGCCTATATCAACCAAAGCCTCATAATTTTCAGGATCGGGTGTATAATTGATTTCATACTGGTTTTCTAATGCAAAGGAATCAATATCCACCACGACCGGAATCAGTTCTGAAAGCTCTATTATATTTACTATATCGGTAATACGATCCTTTTTCACGGCAACCAGCAATACATCCATATTTTCCGTTGAAGGATCTTCATTGGGCATAATCTGGAAATCAAGGGTCACGTCATTGATATCAAAGGGGATAAATTGTTCCGCTTCCCATTGGATCGACTCTTCCAGTTCCTCTACCGACATCTTGGGCAATTTGATCCTTTTGACGATCACTGATCTTCCCGAAATAGACACAGCCACATGTTTGATCTCTATCTTGTTGTCGCTAAAGGTCCTTTTGATCGTTTCAGCCACAATCTCCGGTTTTGTATATTCATCTTCCTTAATCACCTCCGGAGGGAGCTTCGAGTGTGCCAAATTGATCAATTCATAAGTCTTCCCCTGCTTCTTCTTGATTTTTCTCAGTTGAACCACCTTCACGGCGCTTGCCCCGATATCCAAACCAACCAAATCCTTTTTTTCGAACATTTTCACAATAGGACACCTGCCTTCCGTTTAATCATCCGGGCCTATATAAAAATGACTCGGATAACACTAATTTTTTTGAACTTTAGAAATAATTCAAAGAATTCCATTGAAAAATATATCAAAACTACACCTCTGTCAAGTGCTCCTATTCTTCTAAATAAGGCTCTTAGTTACGGCAAATTGTATGTTTAACGAAAACCATTGGGATGCCTCACTGCCATCATCGTCACTGACAATGATTTCGATCCTGTTTAGTTCTGAATCCAGGTGACTGGGTATCTTCCAAAAAAGCAAACCTGTTTGCGAATCAATGGAAATACCCGGTGGATTGTTTGAGGTCAGTGAAAAGATTAAAGGATCATTATCGATATCCTCTGCCACCACCTCATACATATAAGTCCCATCTTCCCCCAATATGCTCGGGGGATTGGAAACAATACGCGGGGGGGAATTATTGACAATGACAGAGCCTGATAACATGCCGTTCCCGTAATCATCCCCATCAAAAGGAACGACCTTGATCCTGATTTCATCATTCTTTTTAAAATGAGAGGGCTGAAGGTCTGCAGATTCCTGACCAGGTATTTCGGTCCCGTTTTTGATCCACTGATACCTGAAATCGACCTCATCCATATCGGGATCTTCTGCTTCAACAGCCACTGTCAAATCTACATTGGTATAAACCAAATCAGGCTTGATCATCACAGACTGAATATATGGTATGCTGTTTCTGATCTGCACTGCGGCACTTGTCAGCGGCTTCCCTTCAATTGCGTTCATGATGGGAATCACCCTGACCTTTATGATATCACCTTTTCCAAAATGGACATTACTCAGGTTCTTACTATTGACCGATTGGATTTCAAAATCATTCTTGTACCACTCATATCTGAAAAAAATCCTGTTCTGACCATCTCCGATCGCATTGACATTGGCAGATAGGCAATCCTGAACATAAGGTTTATCAGGTGCAATGTAGACCGATTGAATCTTTGGCGGAGCGCTTTTTTCGATTTTCTTTATTCCCTTTGCAAGCGCCTTCTGTGGTTTTTCCGGGTGCCGCAAAAATAAAAGGGCCAATCCTAAAAGCACTATTAAAAAGAGGATCATCCAGAGAGGGCGAATTTTCAGAGTAAAGCCGTGTTTGATATCCCCGTGTTTTCCCTTTTTCCTTGAGAGGCCGGCATTTCGATCTTTGGAAATACCGGCCCCTTTCTGACCTTTTTTTGATCGTGCAATAAACCTTTGCTGTCTTTTGGGAGAATCCATATCGAATATATCGCCCATTCATTGCCCCTTTAGTTCGTATATTCCTTCCAGTATAGTTGTCTGAGTGTTCCTGATACAAAGCTGGAGGTGGCTGGCACGGTTTTCAGAGTGCTCTGGGCTCCGCTGCCGTGACCGGACACGCCGACCAGAACAGCACTGGGATCACCCACCACATCGATACCCGTCACTTTTCCCTGACCTGCATCAAGGGTGACAATCCATTCGGTGCCGCCGAAGCCACAGGTTCCGAATGCCCCCAGTTTATAAACAACGAGATAACTGTTGCCCGGATCACATCCTGAAGCTACAGGCGGAACATAGACCAGAAAGACGGTCTCTATCTGAGAACTGGTTTCATTCCTGATGATGATCGCAGAAGAAACCGCCCTTGAGCGTTGAGGGAATTTCTCGCCCGTATTGGGATCCATTGTGATGTCGGTAAAGGGGATAACCTGTTGATCAACTAAGGCATGACTGTTGTCTATTTCCAAAAGATGGAGTTTGGATACGAATGAGGAATTGGGATCATTGATGGCCGGATCATCATAGGTCCCGGATACCGCTGCCAGCATCGTACATGCGGATGTGCTCGTCCCAACCTGGATAACCGGCGGGGAATAGAAAAAGGGCTGGTCGACGGTGGCATTATATATCACATTCATGCTCCAATCAGAGGGTTTCCCATCAGCATCCAGATACCAGATCCTTCCTGCAGTATCTACAGCATAGGCGCCCTTGATGAAGCCATTTTCCTCGACGCAGACCCCATCAGCCACAAGGCCATGATCCACTATGGTGGTTGTTGAGCCGATGTTCTTAGAGAAAAGGAGCGTTCCCATATCACTCCCTGGCTCAAACTGGATGACCTGAAAGGTGATGCCTTCAGCGTCACCGGAGTCTGGGTCGTCATATCCGGAGCCCATCATGGCAACATATTGCGTCTTTTTCACAGCAGAGGACGGAGGCATATAGTTCACCTTGCCCAGGGCCGCCGTGGACCAGGACTCACCCACAATAGGATCGTATGTGGCATTGAGCGCTGCATTTCCTGTATGCCAGAGCACGGAAAAGGGCTGCGATGAATCATAAAGATAATCCCCAGGGGATGGATGTGTCACATCCAGGGCAAAATACTGATATCCTCCCGGCCCTTCACCGCAGACCACGATGGTCTTCCAGGCACCATCGATAAATGCGTCGAATGCCTTAGGAGAGGCGGCCACACCATAGATGTGCTCTGCAGGATCAGAAGGCTGACCGCCATTGATAAATAGTTGCTTTAGGGTTGGAAAGAGATCAGGAGGAATATAGGTAAATAGTTCACTTCCATTGCACATACTGAAACAGTGCAGCATACAGTCATTTCCACCTGAATATACCACGGTACCCCGGTTTGCATAGGTGGACTCAAATACTTCGTGTCCCGGTTCAGCAGAGGCGTCCTCGGGCACATAGGGCGGGCCTATGGCAATGGGTGTACAATTGGTGACATCATTGAGCCGCCAGAAACGATCCTTTCCGGAAATAAATTCGATGATCTCTTTCGTCTCATCCAGACTGGACCCCAGTCCAAGGGCATTAAGGTTCGCTGTATTGGGGCTTCCTGAGACAAAGAAAGGAACTAGGCTGCCGGAGGCATTGGATGTATAGATCTTTCTGGCATTATAAGCAATATGGTTGGCATCAAGCTGCTCGCCTGCATCCCAAAGCTTGCTGCCTGTGGAAAGATCGGTAGCCGTCAGGTGTCCTTTCCAGTCCGGGAATTCGCATGTGGCCAGCAGCCCGATATTGCCCACCATACGGCTGCCTGAGGCAGAGCCTGATGTAGGGGCGGATGTGGCATAATCTCCGGTTGCCGCCTCATATATGATCTTCTTGATGGCGTCTGTCAGCTCTGCCTCATTGGTTGCGTAATAGGCATAATGACCATCCGCCTTCAAGGGGCATCCTCCATTCTCTGCAATATCATCCAGTGTTTCGCTTCCTCTGGTATCCTCGCCGAAACCGATCATATAGGTCCTCACATCCAGGTCATCAAGGAGGTTTTCTGCAGCAGTTTCAGCCACTTCTCCCTGAGAGGATGGATAGGGTTCTCCGTCCGTTATGAATAGAACATAATTTTTTCGACATGAAAGGGGATCATTCACAAGCACATCATTCTTGAAATACAGGTAAGTTACGTAAGCCAGGGCATTACCTGTGGGTGTTCCTCCGGTTGCAACCAGTCCCCCGTCGTTACAGGGCTGCATCCATCTCAGGATCTCATCCACCTTGGCATCCTGCTCTGACTGGTCCTGTGAATAGGAAAAACGCACAAGCTTAAATGCACCAAAATAAGAGGTGCCATCTTCTGGCATTGCCGCTCCTATGGGTAGGTCTGAATCCTTCCAATACCACCACCATTGGGTCTGACCTTTTAAATTGACATAAGTGTTATATTTGAAATCCCTTCCCAACTCCCCAGGATAATAGACAAAGACATCACCGGGATTCACCGATTGGCTGGCACCGCTATCATTGTCCTCAGTACCGTCCGCAACGAACTGTTTTCCGTAGTATTGCTTGAAGTATACCCGGTCTTCGGAAACTTCCTGTTCCGTAAATTCATAATAACTCCCTCTGTACACCCAGGTATAGTTGAAGCTATTATCAGGGTCAGGGAAAACGCATTCGTAGCCGCAATAATTATGGGTCACGG
Source organism: bacterium (assembly GCA_049472295.1). Taxonomy (GTDB): domain Bacteria; phylum SZUA-182; class SZUA-182; order DTGQ01; family JAFGSM01; genus JBLIRM01. The sequence continues at coordinate 6,279 of JBLIRM010000050.1, forward strand.
TCTTTCTTCCCCAACGTCCGTAACGCCGTCGATATTGACTGTTATCTGTGGACTTGAGTGTGTAAGTAATCCCTCTGTATTCAAAGGAATTCACAGGCTGATAGTCCCAACGGCCGCTGCTGGCCCGCTGATTGGGCACCCCGCCCACGGTATATTTCCTCTGGTTCAGGTCCTGTCTGGAGAAATATTTGGTCCTGGTGATTGTAGTTGAAGAACCTCTCAGGTAAGGGAAATAACCTCTTGTAATGCTTGCATTTTTGAGGTAGTGAGTCTGATAGAAGCTGAACAGGGCAAAGTTTGCCAGGGTCCTGGATTCATTGAGCACATTTTTAACGACCTCCTTGGCTATATACATACGGCTTTCCGGATGATCTGCTGCCATTAGATCCTTGGGCTCCCTTGTTTCCCAACTTATGGAATCCCCATTCACATCTTCGGACATACTCCCGGATGTATCGAAAATAATAAGTATATTCGGTCGGACAAGGAGGTCCTGCACCGGTTTTAATGGAGTCATCTTGGCCTGGGAAGGGGATACGAAGGTCCCGATTATAATAATCAGGATAAGGATCATATATCCATGATATCTTTTCTGTAGCATGATACCCCCCTTATTTTTTGTAATTATTCTTTCACTGCAATATCCCAATCAAAGGGATATATTTCTTTGCCGCATCTATCGTATGGCCCTGCCTCTTCCTTGTCCTATAATCAATCCATATAAAAAATAATCATCTAATATTATTATTTTATGTCCAATCAATATTGGCATCCGTCACATTGGCATTATCCGCTGTCATATCTTTGCCCCCATAGGAATTCTCCGGACTGGGTTCCCATTGAACGGCTGTCTCCAATGTTTTCGGCTCCCCGCTGGATCCACTTCCTTCGGCAATGATGACCAGGATCTCATCCGTATCTTTACAATACCAGTCACTGGAGGTGTAATTGGCATCCGAAAAAACAGGGTCGTCCAGATTGTTTTTGACCCGAACGGTATAATTCATCCCGTAAAATGAGACACTGGACATACCGGACATGAGCACCTCGGGATTTGATGATGTCGCACCCGTGAGAAAATTATTCCAGTTGTCCACGCTCGTAGATTGCACGGTATTGACTCCCTGTTGAAGGCCCGCTTCAGCTGCAAAGAATCGCTGTCTGATTTCCTTGTAATTCTGGGATATTTTTATATCGGTAGTGGCCAGATAGATCCCGGCCAATCCCATCACTGTCAGCAAAATCAGCACTACAAAGGCGGCAAAAAGCGCCATTCCCTTTTCATTCCTCAGGAGATTGCCCTGTTTCTTTGCTATTCTTTTCATGATTTATCCCTTCCTATCGATTGCGGATCTGGACCATGGAATTAAAGATCCTACGTCTATAGTGGTCCCCGAAAACAGGATTATTATACTCAGAATCGGGTTTCGGGGTCCTTCCGATCAGTGTAATCTCGACATCATCCCCTTGAGCCTGTATCTCCATTGATTCGATATCCTCAGCGATTGGCACATAATCATCACTATCATTGCTATTGCATATTCTTGCCAGCACAGGATGGCCCTCTCTGTGATAGGCATGCGAAGAATCGTTAGTCTCATTGAATATGGCATATGTCACAACCTTCATGAGTCCCACTTCCGCACCGGCCCGGTAGCTGTTAGGCGGACCTGAAACGGCCCTTTGAATCCCTTGGACCCCAACGGTCACCGGATCGCAGTCAATACCCAATTGATCTCCGCTGATATTGAGAATCTTGGCGTATTCCAGTTCACCGGCAGGTGATGCGATTCCTGAGCCGATAAAGATCATATCCCCGACATGAAATGTCGCTGCCACATCAGTAGAGGACATGGAAAGCGTGATGGTGTTGTCACCCGTATTTGCGGGTGAACTCAGGGTTGTGGGGTCAGTATCCGCATAAATAAAACTGATCATATCATCCGGCGGATCCGAAGCCCCGTCTGTAATGATCAGATTGTCATTCATAGTAACAGTATAGGGTTGATTCGGAACCAATCCGGAGGTCCACTGGGAGGTGTTAGTCATAAGGGAGGAACTGTCAGTCCCCGTCTTAAACCCTACCATCCTGATTTCGGAGACAATTTGATTCATAGCCACTCGAATGTTCTGATTCATCTCATTCACCCGGGTCTGCACCACATGGGCTTTGTGTTGACTGTTACAATAGGCATATACCCCGCTCAGGACCACAAGCGAAATCAGCAGGGCGATGATGAGCTCGATAAGGGTAAAGCCGCCCAACATCTGTTTGTATTGATAAAAAATATCTGCTTTTTTCATGGTGTCATGATCCGTTTCGAATGATGGTTGTCAAAGCGATATAGTGCCATTTCTGCTGTTCCCAACCCACAATCACAGTGATTGTCTTTAATCCGATAGCTGGTGTAGCATCCGCCACATTCCAGACCCTGACAAATCCAGAAGCCGGAGAATCGTCTCCATGATCCGGACTTGTAAAAAGGAGAGGGTTCCCTCTTACGTTGGTTCCCACGTCCGTTTTGATACTATCCGTGTCCGCAAGGGCCGTATCCGCAAAACCGAGCCTTTTCAACTCCTCGATCTTGTCTTCCGCCAGATTGACCGCCATGGTTATATGGCTGGCAGAGTGATTCCCTGATATGGTGGCAAAATGAAGTCCTGCAATGCCCAGCAAACCCACAGCAAGGAACACCAAGGCCACCATCACCTCGAGGATCGTGAAGCCTTTGTTTTTTAAATGTTCATTATACATAAACGACTCCCTACCATGAATCAAGGGTTCTAATAATGCCTGTGTTGGACACTGTAATCTGCTTTTTAAAGCCCTGTGTATTGGTAAAGTATATTTCCGCTGAATCGGCCGTGCCATCCGGGTAAAAATGGATTATAAGCACCCCGGTAGTCTTTGTGCCTGAATAGTGGGTTGTCATTGTCACGATATCCACTTCATTATCGATGTCTTGCATCGGGATCTCTTCATCCCAAGCATAATGGTCCGTATTGGGATCATAAAATAGGGGTCGATAATTATCTGCAGCCGGATAGGAAGAAAGATCGAAATACATCTTACCATTTCTATTGAGATTGATGCTCCTTAATCTCATTCTTTGAAGCTGGCTTTTGAGTGCAGAAGTCTGTGAACTAAGCTGGATCCTGGGCATCAATCCCATAACTGAAGGTATGGCCAATACACTGGCAATGCCAATAATAGACACAACTACCGCTATCTCGATGAGGGTCATCCCCTCACTCCAAGACCTTTTTAACATAATCCCCTCCATGGAGTTATTTATAGTTATATTACTTATCGGCAAAAGGGATAAAAAATATGGATCAAAAGGGGATTTTTCTTAAAAGAAATCTGTACTTGAAGAAATGTTTTCAATCAGTCAATGACCAACCGCAAAATAATGGCCTGTCCAGGGTTATTCAATCGATAATTAAATCAACGCAAGGATGAAACCGGCTCATCATATACCATAATAAGGGAGAATAAAGGATTATAGTGTATTATCCCTCCATGAAGTGATTCTGGCCTTGCTTTTTGGGAGATTTACATTTAAGGCCGTGACATCCTCATTGGTGGTGCCGACGAAAAGGGTTTCCTTATGGAGTATGGGGGCAGAACCCTGGCCGCTGCCCACCTGTATTGCCGCCACATTATATACCACTCCCAGACTATCGATGACCTTGTCCCTGTCATCAAAAAGGCCGTCATCATTCAGATCAAAGACAGGAGTGATGGGAGGCCGACCTGTATCGTATTCCAGTGCATAAATCCATGTATCTCCACTGCCGGCACAAAGATCCTGATCAGGTGTGAATGTGGTAAAATAAACAATGCCTGCAACAACCAGCGGTTGCTCGATCACCCGTTCACTTCCAACCATTCCCGGAGATGAATTGTCGAGAAGGACAGCCCATGAGGCATTGGAAGGATTCACTCCTTCAATGACCTTGACCGGTTGTATCTCATAGGTATTGGGATCCGTATATTCAATTGTCCGGACATTCAATCGAACCAGTTCATCCAATTTATAGGTGTGCGTGCCTCCGGGTGTCTCCTTGAGGCCAAAAAAATACTGCTGGTCCATGGATGTCTTATCCATTTGCGTTTCAAACCTTCCCGAACCGAAATATACCCAGATATGCCCATACTCCACCCCATAGGCATAGGTCGCCTTGGCCCTGATGGGATTAATATGAGAAGTGTTTTCGAAATCAAAAAGTTTTGATATCATGGGGGTTTCACCTTTTCCGATATCTTTGATACGGTACATAGTGCCGTACAGGTTGCCTGTAAAGATGCGATCACCGATATAATCCCCATCCAGGTCAGCTGCGACCGGTGATGAAAGTGCGTCATCCTTCAAGGTGCTTCCAGAAATCTTGATTCGATTGATATCATCCGTGCCGTCACGCCACAGCGGGGCCTTGTTATGGGCCTCAATCCCATATAGATAACCCTCCTTGTTGGCCTGATCTGATGAAGAATAGCCTGATCCAAAAAAGACCCCCCATGTGGCCTCAGACCCATACCTGATCCTCTCTATACAAGGATCGGCCCATGTCTGGCCCAATTCTGCATCTGTGAATTCCCAGAGGAATCGGGCCCCGTTTGTTTCTCGAAAATGCTTGCCATGGGTGATATCCAGGGCAAAATAGGATTCTCCCCCTTCACGCAAACCGCATACCAGAATGGTCATCCAGGAAGTGCCGGTATATATATCCCCCACCTGGGGAGATCCATCCACAAAGTATTGATGACAGTAGTCATTCCCGCAAAGATCATAAAGTGGATCATCCGCCTTGTCTAATTTTTCATGGGAGCTTTTTGGAAAAAAGGCCCATTGTTCGACACCATCAGAAAAATTAAAGACATGCAGGGATCCGTCGTTTGCACCCACATAAATCAATGGCTCCCGAGCAATCCCCTTTTTCCATCGCTCATACCCGTCGAAATCATAATAAAAAGGAGGGGACCCAACTATAATCGGGGTTGAATTGATGATATCCCCGATGTCCTTGCAGATCCAGTTATCGTTGGATAAAATCCCATCAGTATAGGGAATAACGCTGTTGGGATCAGAGGGATCGATTGTAAACAGGTTTCTGATCATCGGCATGGCCTCACTTGCCCGCCATACCGGAATATCCCATTCTTTCGTCGAAGGGTTAAACCGGCTTGCAACCAGATCCCCGGACCAGTCCGTGGCATCGAATTCAGCTACAATGACAATATCCCCGTGATCTGAAGATGTAGTGGGCACTGGGGCCGCACCATGAAATATCTGCCCCTTGATTCTTTCGGTGATGGTTGACAATGCCTCCATGAGGGCATCCTTACTGTAAGCCAGAAACGGTTGTCCGATACCATCCACCTCATTATGAAGTGCATAGAGATCTGTGGATGCATGGCCCCGCTCATTACTGACTCGGGCCATGATCTGGATCTGCGTGGCATCATCAATCCCGAATCCTACGGCAATGGGAGTCACCCCTTCATCACAGAGCGCTCCGGTATTTCCCCGGATGATTGTATCCGTGGAGTCCACATTGCCAATCCCATCAGTCAGATCGATCAAGAATTTGGGCTGGCATGAGATATCCACATAATATTCACCGCTTCCCTCATTATCCTTTTTTTCACCCAGAAAGTATTTCTTGGCTGCGTTTATGGAAGGCCCGAAAGGCGTGCTCCCACCGACCGTTGTGTCAGATATGATACTCTCCTGCAGCTTCGCTTGATGATTCGGATCATTCGGTTTGCAGCCCACATGGATCTTTGTATAGTCAATACTCGAGGTATAGCCCGCAGTATCCCGGGAACGCCAGGTCCCAAAACCCCATGCAATGCTTTTATCCTTTACCAACTCGCTAATAACTGAACGTGCTATATCGATCCTGCTTTGCCGTGTTGGGATCTGCCATTCCGGGATATTGTTCCAGGACACTGAGGCATCCGTTGTGGTCCTGTTTGTGATATTCCGATCCCTCCTGGCAAATGTGGGGGGATTGTCGAGATCCTCCCCCCTGATTGTCAGTGAAGTGGCTTCGCTCTGGCCTTGGCTTACCACAAACTCGATATAGGCATTGGTAATGATAGCCCCTTTCGGGATGGACACGTCTTGGAAACGGATACCAACAGTCTGATCTGTTCCGCGATCTCTGATCAGATCCAGGTCATTACCCCTGACAGATACATCCCCGTCGCTTTCTTCTTCTGCATCATCACTGCGCTGTGATACACGGATATCGATTTCGTATGTTCCTGAATAGGTATATGCAATATGCAGGAGAGGGGCCTTCCCGCTCGATCCGTCATAGGACTCCGCTGTTCTCTGCCCGCTTCCTGTAATGATGAAAACCATGGCATTCCCGGAAGCCCATCCGGACCTATCCACAATCTCCTGCACAATACTCTTGAGGTCGGGTGTACGTGGATTTTCACCCGGATCGGATATGCTCATCAGGTTACCCATACTGCCTGAGAGGTCCAGGAGGACCAAAATGGCAGGATAGACCAGATTCTCGGCATATACCGGTATATGTCCGCAGGCCGAGCTTACGGGAAGGGACGACACAGTGAGGCTCACGTCTATCTCCAAGGGGCTGTTATACGCATCCGTATCCGCAACTGTGATGGTTGCCTCATGGGTGCCGGCATCCATAGAGGCTGCGCTAAAGCCAACCGAAATGGTAACGGATTCCCCCGGGGATAAATCTCCTGTCTCAGGTGAACAGGAGAGCCAATCCGCATCATCGGAAATGGTAAAGCTCAGGATATCCGAACCGCTATTTGTGATGATGAAACTATCATCAGGTGGATTGCTCCCCTCAGTGCAAACAGCCCCCAGAATGTTTTTGTCTACTGATATATATGGGAAACTCTCCTCCGTATATTCGATATGAAAAAGCGGTGCTACAGAGGCACCCTCGTCATATGACTTTGCAATCCTGCAGCCTGACCCCTTTATAATAAAAACCATGGCATTCCCGTTTGACCATCCTGATCTGCCAACGATCTCCTGGGCTATGGCACTGAGGTCTGGTGTGTGATGCCTTTCATGCTCCGTGTTCCATTCAGGGATATTGTTCCAAGACACTGCGCTATGGGTACCGGATCTGAGAGTGATATCCTCCTGCGTATTGGTAAATGTGGGTGCATTGTCATGGGCCTCCCCTGTGATGGTAAGATCCGTGGGATCAGTCTGTCTTCCGGACCATGTGTCAGCGGTTTCGAATTCAATATAGGCGTTTGTGACAATAGCACCTCGCGGCACATCGACATTCTGGAAACGGAGCCCCAATGAATATTCCGTTCCGTCCCAGTCGCGTATCATATCCAGATCATCGCTGTTGAGCGTCATTCCCCCATCTGATTCATCCTCTTCAGCATCATCACTGGACCGGGATACCCTGATGTCCGTTGTATCTGTTTGATATTCCAAGTGGAGTAGGGGAGCCGCATCCCAATCCCCGTTATACGACTTAGCCGTTCTTCTGCCTGAACCGGAGATGATAAAGACCATGCTATTCCCGGAAGTCCATCCCAGTCTGTCCACAATCTCCTGCACAACGCTGCTCAGGTTAGGGGTTTGATGCTTTTCGTTCACTGTGTTCCAAGCAGGTACATTATTCCAGGAAACCGAGGCGCTTGTGGTGGGCCTTCTTGAAATATTCCTGTCTGGATTTTCAAAACGGTCTGTATCGTCCGCAGCTTCCCCCTTGATGAGGAGGTTCGTGGCCTCGCTGTCTCTTTCGTCCGTCTCAAACTCGATATAGGCATTTGTAATAACAGAGCCTTGGGGGACTGCCACATTGCGGAAACGGATACCGACGAGTTGGTTACCACGAGAAGGATCGCGAACCAATTCCAGATCAGAACTGCCTCGACTCATATCACCATCACTTAAACGCTCCTCTGCGTCATTATTGCCGCCAAAAACTCTTATATCAAGGGATTCAGACCAACCTCGGGTCGGAGAAATAACCAGCAACCTCAAAATAATACACATCAATATGATTATAAAATACTTACAGCGCATTGCGCCCCCCTTGCGCATACTGTTCATACCCATTCATAGCTCCCTTTCAGGTCATACAGGCATTACCAATGATCATTTATGACAAAATGGTCTTTTTGTGATCTTAATATCCCACTTTGTATATCTTTGAGAGTGTGACTTCTATCTCCTGTCGTCTACCTGCATTGCTCACAACACGATAATTGAACCTTCTGAAATCCGTGCCGCTGCCGGGCACGACATCATCTGAGACGTATTCTACCCTGTTCCAGTAGGGAATCCCTGAAAGCGTCCCATCCTCGGTTCCCTCCGGGAAATCCTCATTGGTGACCCCATCCCCTCCGCCCCCGAAATTCTTCACCACATTATCCTCGATTGAACTGTTGATCTCCGCAGGCGGAGTCCCGCGATTATTCAGCCATGGGGCTGTCTCTTTCCAGCCGCTGTCCGAGACATAAAACTCCTTGAAATATTCCTTCTCGTTAGCAGCGATCTGTATCTCTATATTCGTGGTCATGAGGGAAAAGGTCCCCATAAAGGTAAGAAGCATCAGAATCAACATGGCTATGAGGAATGCTGATCCACCCTCACTTTCCAATAATAGAAATTGACTTTTAATCATTTCTTTCATGTTATTCACCCAACGTCCTTACAAATTCGAATTCTGTTTGTTTTTCTCTCCCCGCGTCCTCCCAGAGTAAAATAACCCGTACCGTTTTAGTATCTTGGACAGGCAGGTCTTCAGCTACATTGATAAAAATATTGTACTCTTTGGATAATCCCCCGGCTTTGGCTCTGAGATGGATCATATCAGCTGTCATGACATCTTTATCATCCAGTCCGCTTAAGCCGTCGTGGTCCAAGTCCTTGAGATCTGCATATTCCATCAACATGATTTCTTCGACCTGTTTTGAAGCCAACTGGGTTGCACTGGATAGATGCATTGAAACGGAGTTACCCTTGATGGTGCTAATGAGCATCACACTGACTCCCAGAAGCGCAGTAGTGAAAATAGCTATGGATATCAGAACTTCCAGCAGGCTGAAGCCTTCTTGCAGGTCCTTTTTTGTTGCTCCGCTCATCAAAATATATCCCTTCAATGGTTATCTTAGTTCACTTAATATTCATCATTCATTTGAACGACATCTTATGATTAACCTGTTTGCAGGCCGATATTCCTCAATCTGACAATGGTTTCCAAAAGTCTCATTCGCATATGGTCATTGCTTGAATCCGCATCACCCAATGGTCTTATGACCTTGTTCCCGACAATATAGGTCTTGGTATTCCTGTATCCATCTTCCGGTTTGCTCGCTCGGATAAGCAGCCATATACGCACGGCCCGAATATCATCCAGATTGACAGAGATACCCGTAATTTCTCCGGACGCGACATTATCAGCGGCATTGATCTCTCCATCATCAGTTGTGTCCAGATCATACCACGTGCCACTTTTATCAATGGCCCAGATAATATGAGAACCATCCCTGTCCAATAATCCATCGCCGTTACTGTCAAAAGCATATGCAAATCCAATGGCTTCAACATTCTCGGCCACTGGTGAGTTGTTTTCACCTTGTTTTCCCTTCCTTCCCAATTTCTTTATGCCATCAGCAGGTGTATACAAGGAATAGGTGATATATTCATTATAATCATGACAATTGGCATCACTATTGAGATCCATGGTAAAGGTCATAAGATCGGGATTGGCGGTAATGATTCCGGCACCGGCATTTTCAGTGGGATCATAACCCGCCATCCGGATCTCCTTTACCATTAGATTAACTGCGGCACGTACATTCTGCTGAATCTCCGAGACCTGCTCTTGAACGGAGTAGGACTTATTCTGCGCTATAAAGAAATTAAAGATAGCAGCAGCCATGACCGCACTGATAAACAAAGCCAGCAGGAGTTCCACCAGTGTAAATCCGTCTTTCTTTATCATTATCCTGTACACGCGAGACGCTCCTATTAATCGATTTTAATCCTTCCTGCTTTGTGAACAGTGATCTTTTTTGTCGTATTCCGATTATTCCTGAGATAAACAGTCCCCATTCCCATTCCCGAAGCTCCGCCGGGGCTGACTGGCAGGCCTCTGGAATTGAATGCAATGGAAGGCCGTAGATTCGCATTACGGGTAAAGGTTAATCCGTCTCCTCCTCCCTCTGCAAGGTTAAAACCCACGCCGCTCTTGTAATCCGAGAATCTTTTGCTGATCAAAATGGTCTCCCCGGTGTCGTATTGAAAATCCCTGTCTTCATCCACATAAACCACGTAATCATTGGGCTTTCCATCCACTGGCAGGTTAAAGGTCATGGTACAAAGTTTATTTTCTTTTACAGCCATTATCTTTGCCCTTTGAAGATTTGAAAATACGTCCCTGGATGCTGCCTTTAAACGGAAATCTGCTATCAAATTGCTTATATTCGGAAACGCAATGGCGGACATGATGCTGATTGTGGCCAGAACGATCCCCAGTTCCACAAGGGTAAATCCCTTATTCATTGATTCAAGATATGTCATCGTATTTTAACAGTTCAAATGGTTTCATAGGGGCCATCTTTTTCTCATGGCCGGATTAAAAAACAAAAGATCACATCTTTTTTAGAGTTCTATGCAAGAATAGGTCCATTTTTGAGGGATATGGAATCAGTGCAACATTTTTCTAAGATTGAAGATGGGAAAAAAACATAGAAAGTGCATGAAGGAAAAAGACATCTGGAAGCAATCATTCCCAAAGACCTCTTTTACCAGCATGCTTAGATGGACAATCCAAAGGAGAGAAAATCAGATGCCGGTCAAATTAACTGTTTTATTTCAATCCATCCGATCTGATAGGTTCTACTCTGTGTAAAACCATTATTCTATTGTTATTATTAGTATAACAAGCCTAAACTGGTCATGTCAATATATATTGTTATGGGGCGGGTCAATAAAGATATTTGGTTTAATTTTTATTACCTATGATCATAAATCATAGCTATTTCCGCACAGTCCGGAAATTTGGAACACTTGATGCAGTCAGCCCAGACCTTGTGGGGGAGTTCGGATTTATCGATCTGCCTAAAACCAAGCAATGAAAAAAATTTCTTATTATAAGTGAGGCAAAAGATCCTTTTCACATCCATGGTCCCGGCCTCTTTCAAACAGGCATTCACCAACTGGCTCCCAATGCCCCTTTTTCTGAAATCCTCATGCACGGCAAGGGATCTGATCTCTGCAAGATCCTCCCAAATGAAATGTAATGCACAGACACCCCGAATCTCAGGAGGGTTTTCCGGGGAATTATCGAGATATACAAAAAAATCCCTCAATCGATCATAGATCTCGGATAGGGAAAGAGGAAGCAATTCTCCCT
>JBLIRM010000051.1:0-17646 GCA_049472295.1 bacterium
TGCAGTTCAGGCGGATCTTTCAAAGACGGTGATTCGCTCGCCGATCAACGGCATTGTCCTCACCAGAAATGTCGAACCCGGCCAGACCGTGGCCGCCTCCCTGCAGGCTCCGGTGCTCTTTGTCCTGGCAGAGGACCTGACCAAAATGGAGCTCCATGTGGCAGTGGATGAAGCGGATGTGGGCCAGGTCATAAAAGGGCAGGATGCGACCTTTACAGTGGATGCCTATCCGGATAAAAATTTCCCGGCTAGAGTTACCCAGGTCCGTTATGCCTCTCAGACCGTTGAGGGTGTCGTTACCTATGAAACCGTGTTGAATGTGGACAATTCAGACCTTTTGCTGCGTCCGGGTATGACCGCCACCGCGGATATCATCGTGAAAAAGGTCAAGGATGGAATCCTTATACCCAATGCAGCCCTGCGTTTTACCCCTCCGGTTCAGCAAAATAACACATCCAAGGAAAGCAGGGGCCTGGTGGGTGCACTTCTCCCCCGTCCTCCCAGGAGAAATCATCAGGCCACGCAACGCCAGGACAAAACAGCCAATTCTCATCAAAAGCGGATCTGGCATCTAAAGGAGGGTATACCTGTTCCCCGTACCGTCACCACAGGGGCATCCGACGGGCAGATGACCGAGGTTGTGGCGGGTGAGGTCAAACCAGGCCTTCCCTTGATTGTGGATGTGATGGGGGCGGGTAAATGAAAACCGACAGTTCAAACAAGAGTGATAATCCTCAAGATATGCCCGTCATCGAGTTCAATGCGGTAACCAAGGTCTACGGCAGGGGACAGGCAGCTATGAAGGCCCTGGGAGGCATAGACTTTCAAATCACGGAAGGTGATTTTGTAGCAGTGATGGGGCCCAGCGGGTCCGGAAAGTCCACCTGTATGAATATCATAGGGTGCCTGGACACACCTACCTCCGGTTCTTATAGATTCAAGGGGGTGGACGTCGGCGTACTCACCCGTGATCAGCGGGCCCTTTTGCGCCGCAACTATCTAGGATTTGTGTTTCAGGGCTTTGACTTACTCAGCCGCACATCCGCCATTGAAAACGTTGAACTCCCCCTGATCTATCGCCATGTTCCTGCGGCGGAGCGGCATGCCCGCGCCCATAAAGCGCTCGAGGCAGTGGGGCTCAAAGGGTGGGAAACGCATACCCCAGGGGAGCTTTCCGGAGGCCAGCAGCAGAGGGTGGCCATTGCGCGTGCCATGGTAACGAAGCCCGATGTATTGCTGGCGGACGAGCCCACCGGCAACCTGGATACCGTCCGCAGCAGGGAGATCATGGATCTGCTTTCGGAATTTAACCGTACACAGGGTATCACCATTGTCATGGTCACCCATGAGCCGGATATGGCCGCCTATGCCAAAAGGATTATCCGGTTCCTTGATGGAGTCATCGATGCCGAGGAGCGAAACGGGGGTGATGTATAATGGTATGGGATACCATTCTTCTCGCCCTGCGCGAGATCCGCCGCAATGTCATGCGTTCCTCCCTCACCATCCTGGGGATAGTGATCGGGGTGGCAGCGGTCATCACCATGGTGACACTTGGGAAAGGGGCCACCCTCCAGGTGACCTCCGACATTGCCAAGCTGGGCACAAATATGCTCCAGTTAAGGCCTGGCCAGGGTTTTCGGGGTCCGGGAGGCACCCGGTCCGCTGCTGCCATGTTTGATGAAAAGGATGCGGAGGCAATCAAGCGTGATATCTTCGGACTGGCGGCCGTAGCCCCGTCAGCTTCCGATCGTCTTCAGGCCATCTATGGCAATGAAAACTGGTCTACCACGGTTACCGGGAGCGACAATGCCTTTCTGCAGGTACGTAACTGGTCGCTCAAGGAAGGAAGGGAGTTTACGGAAAACGAACTGCAAAGTGGAAAGGCCGTCTGCATCCTGGGAACAACAGTGCGCGACAATCTTTTCGGTTCACAGGAACCTCTGGGGTCCATGATCCGACTGAAAAGGCTCTCCTGCCAGGTCATCGGTGTGCTCGAGTCCAAGGGGCAGTCCAGTTTCGGCTCGGACCAGGATGACTTTGTCCTTATACCGCTTCGCACCTTTCAACGGCGCATTGCCGGGAATGAGGATGTGCAGGTCATTTATCTCTCAGCCCAGGATGGTGTTTCAACGGAAAAGGTCCAGCAGGATGTCGAACGGTTGACGCGCGAGCGTCGCCATGTCACGCAGGGGAAAGAGGACGATTTCAACGTCAGGGACATGAAGGAACTTGTGAGCACCCTGACCGGGACCACTAAACTGCTTACTGCCCTGCTTGCCGCAGTTGCCGCTGTAAGTCTGCTGGTGGGTGGGATCGGGATCATGAACATCATGCTGGTGTCCGTCACGGAAAGGACGCGGGAGATTGGGATCAGGCTGGCCATCGGCGCCAGGGAAAGAGAGGTGCTGATGCAGTTTCTGGTGGAGGCCGTGGTGCTCTCATCCCTGGGAGGGCTCGCGGGGATCATCATGGGGCTCTCCGCGTCCGCAGTCGGCGCGCACTTTCTAGAGGTCTTCTTCGTATTCAATCTGGGGATCGTCCTCCTTGCCTTCCTCTTTTCAGGGGCAGTGGGCGTGATGTTCGGCTTTTTCCCTGCCCGCCAGGCGGCGCGACTCAATCCCATCGATGCCCTCCGGCATGAATAGGTGGTAAAAGAGAAATATGGGTGATATCCTCAAAATTACATCCTTTACATTCCTTGGAGGGATTGACATTCCAGCAATGACCTGATAGTTTTTAAAATAGTGATATTAGAAGATCAAAATGATATTAATTATATGTAACCATTCACGCTATCTGTAATTGCAGGTCATTGCGGTGAGCCAAAGCCCAGAATGAATCGGGGGGTGAAGCGAAGCAATCTCGTTCTTGAGATTGCCGCTTAGACTTCGGCTCTTCGCTATGACAAAAGGCAAATGCGGTGAGCAGTTGCCAGAATTATATTAGATAATGCAAAATGTCGATTATATAAAGTCCGGGCTCTTGGATCTGATCATGCTTATTGACGAATCATCCCGAAATTCGCTTTATTATGAGGACAAAGAGGTCTATGTGATGTATCTCGCTCACGCCGGACTCATCCTGGCAAAAATAGAAAAAGGAATGGACTGCATGGCTGACGTCACCAATGCGGAAAAGGTCTTTGCTCATAAAAAGCTCAAAGATACTAATGCATATGCTGCTGTGTACAAAAGCTGGAGTGAAATTGCTGAAATGATCACCCAACCCTCATTGGATGGATTGGGAATGAATGAGCGGCTTCTCACGCTCGGGCTTCTCTCTCAATACGATGATGCAGTGGAAAGGCGTGATGTGGGGATGATTAGATCCCTCCTCGAAAAATGCAAGTATGCGGATGCTGATATCGATAACATCTTGGAGAGCGAATTGGGCTGGGGGTAGGGTCGCATAAAGATAGTACGATGGCAAAAAAGCAGATGATCATCACAGTAGTGGAACAGAATTGATGGCACCTCACAACCACTTCTTTTTTCTGAAGTAAGCCACCATGTAGATGAATATCTCAACCATCAATCCCCAGATCACGGGATAGCCCCAGGGCCACTCCAACTCCGGCATATATTTGAAATTCAAGCCGTAAATGCCCGCGATAAATGTCAAAGGGATAAATATGGTGGCGATAATGGTGAGCACCTTCATGACGTTATTCATCTTATTGCTGATACTGAATAGATATCCAGCATGCCGGAGATCAGATCCCGGAATGTCTCCACGCTGTCGATGACCTGGATGGTATGATAGTAAAGGTCTCTCAAGAATATGCCTGTGGCCTTCCGGATGAGCTTTGATTCGCCTCTTTATAGAAGGAATTCCGTATACTATTGGCATCCCTCCCAACAGCAACTCTTTGTTTTGAATTATATTTATACGTTTTATTAAAATCGAGGTTCTTGTCCAGTTTTTTGCAATATATTTTAACAACCTGAATAATTAAGATTTCAAGAATATTCATCAGGGTCGAGCATGAGAAGGGGTAAATAAAGAGGAGGCATTATAAGGGTATGGGTATGGAAATCTTCTGGCGAATAGCATTTATTCCTTGTATCAAAAGGAGCATATCAAGCGTGTGATAGCCTGCCGCGTAAGCCCTCCAGGAGACTGCGTACATCCGTGCCATGGATCAGGCTAATCCTGTAGCACAGCAGGAAGAAATATGGAATTGAGCATTGTTATGTTCGATGTTGTTTTCTTTAGGCTACTGTAAAACTCAAGGAACCATGCGAGAAATCATCACATATAGAAAAGGTTTTTGAGAGACCCTTAGGCACGGGGCTTGTTCTAAAAATAAAAGGAAAGGGGCAAGGTGTCTGTACACCCTTTTTCAGCATTTAGCGAGATTATTTGATGCTTTACCGTAAGAAAGGTCTTTCTGAGATAAAGATTTGGGGAAAAAGATGTATTGTCAATCGACTCATCTGTAATGCAGAAGGGATCACTGTGACCGTTTTTGATACCCGTGAGAAGGAAGAATCGTACGTTCGGGTCTCCGAGGAACAAGCCCATATTATGGCATCCGGGGAGCAAGCTCACACCCGGGGGGGGAATCTCAAGTCGCGGAGTCCGTATCGCCTGAATATTTAGTATGGAACTGCCTGCTTCATAAGATGGGCAATAAAATGGATTACAGATAAGGAGGATTCAAATGCATGATGTCGAGGAATTGGAACAAAAATTGTCGAAATTGGCCTGCAACCTCTGGTGGACATGGCATCCGGAAGCCATCGAGGTCTGGCGCAGCATCGATTCTCAGCTCTGGAGGGAAAGCCGGCACTCCCCGGTGACCTTTATAGGAAAGCTTGGCAGGGATCGATTAAAAAGGTTGTGCAGGGATTCATCGTTAATGATAAAACTCCACCGGGTTTTCGCCGATCTCGATCGCTATATGACGAGTTCCTCGTCATGGGGGGCCACAAACGCAAGTCCTTTAAGGGCCCGGCCTGTTGCCTATTTTTGTGCCGAATTCGGTATCCATGAGTCCCTGCCCCTTTATTCCGGGGGCCTTGGCGCACTTGCAGGGGACCATTTAAAGAGCGCCTCGGACCTGGGGATATCCATGATCGGGGTAAGCCTCTTTTACCGTGAAGGGTATTTTCATCAAAGGATCTCCGAAGCAGGAGATCAGATGGAAGACTTCGAGCTTCTCGATCCAAAGGATCTTCCCCTTAATCGTGTCACAGACAAAGCAGGCAATCCAATGACCCTCGATCTGAATATGGAAGGGAAAAGGGTTCAGATTGGGGCATGGACCACACACATCGGAAGGGTGCCTCTTTACTTTCTGGATATGGAATCCGCCTTTCGGGAAATGGGGATTCAGGATTTAGGCCTGCGTCTCTATGGAGGGGATGAAGCGGTCAGGCTCTCCCAGGAGATGATCCTTGGAATCGGTGGCATGCGATTGTTGTGCCACCTTGGCATAAGACCCGGTGTCATCCATTTAAACGAAGGCCATTCCGCATTTGCCCCTGTAGAATACGCCCGGCACCTCATGGAAGAACACGGTTTATCATTTCAAGCAGCCCTGGGGCAGGCAGGGGCACGTACGGTATTCACCACCCATACACCCGTCCCGGCCGGTCATGATCGTTTTAGCTCCGATCTCATCGGGAAAATGACGTGGAAATACCGGGAATCCCTCGGCCTTTCTCATGAACAATTCATGGATCTGGGCAGGGTACATCCGGGAGACAGGAATGAGCCCTTCTGTATGACGACCCTTGCCTTAAAAACCGCAAGCAAAACCAATGCGGTCTCTTCAATCCATGGCCAGGTCAGCCGCCTTATGTGGTCCGGATTATGGCCGAACCGTTCCACCAACCAGATACCCATCGGGCATATTACCAATGGTATAAACGTTTTGGGCTGGCTGGCCCCATCCATGAGGCAGCTTTTTCACCGGTATTTTCCCCCCAATTGGGAACAAAAAATAGGTGAAAAGGGATTATGGGAGCATATCGATACGATACCGGACGAGGAGATCTGGAATACCGTCCTTCTTCTCAAGACCCAGCTCATTGAATACCTGCCGAGACCTCCGCAACGAGCCCTTCCGAAGGAAGTGAAATTTGATCCCAGGACCCTCACCATCGGCTTTGCCCGGCGATTCGCAGGATATAAAAGGGCGAACCTTCTGTTGGAAGACTCTGAACGATTCCTGAAGATCCTTTCCAATCAGGAACGTCCCGTTCAGATTATATTCTCAGGCAAGGCGCATCCCAGGGACAATATCGGGAAGGCGCTCATCAAAAGGGTCTACCAGTTCGTCACGGACCCGCGTGTTGATGGAAGGGCTGTTTTCATCGAGGATTACGACATGAATGTGTGCCGGCATATGGTTCAGGGGTGTGATGTCTGGATGAATACCCCAAGGCAGGGATACGAGGCCAGCGGCACCAGCGGAATGAAGGTGGCGTTGAACGGAGGATTGAATCTGTCCATACTCGACGGATGGTGGCCGGAGGGATATGACGGGACCAATGGTTTCGCAGTTCGGGGTTCGAGACAGGAGAATAATGATATACGGGATTCACGCGACAGGGAGGATTTCTTTAATGCACTCGAGGAAGAGGTGATACCATTGTACTATGATCAGGATGCAACGGGTATACCGCGTGGCTGGATTAAAAGGATGAAAGAGGCCATGCGCACCCTCGGCTGGCGTTTCAGCTCCGACCGGATGGTCATGGACTATACAATGAACTGCTATATCCCTGCTGCCGGGATATCCACCTGTCAGATGAATATCCTGTTTGTCTGAGAATCATTGTTAGGCATGATTCATCCAGTATCCTTTGGCGAGCACATTCCCGCTTTTAATCCAAATATTTTTACTAATCAAGAATTCTGAGTGACCCTTTCGGTTCCCGTGTTTTTTTAAACGCGATCTTTGGGTTCAATAGGCAGGCCATAATAGATATATGGTGAGATTGAAATCGAGTGGTTTATACTGGCCTAAAAAACAGGCTAACGGGACATGGATGATTTTTCATATAAAAATTGATAAGTCTCCTTTGCAATGATGAGTGTCTCATCTACAGGAACTACATATACATGGATTTTTGCGGTCTTTGAACTGATATGCCCTTCTGTCCCGATCACTTCCTTATTGCGGATCGGGTCCATTATAAGGCCACACCATTCAAATCCCGAACAGATGCGGCTCCTGATCGTAGGTGCATTCTCCCCTATGCCTCCCCCGAAGATAACTGCCTGGGCGCCATTCAGAACGGCCAGGTAAGCGCCGATATACTTTCGTATCCTGTAGCAAAACATGGACATGGCCAGGGCTGCGCGACGATTTCCCCCTTCTTCGGCTTCGAGAAGGACGCGCATATCCGAGGAAAGGCCGGATACGCCCAGAAGACCCGATTTTTTATTAAGGATCTCCTCCGCTTCATCAATGCCCATTTTCTCCTGCCGCATAAGGAATCCGGGGAGGTAGGGATCCATATCCCCGGCCCTGGTCCCCATCATCAACCCCTCCAGCGGGGTAAACCCCATTGATGTATCGATTGACCGGCCATCTTGTATCGCCGCGGCAGAACAGCCATTGCCCAGTTGCAGCGTGATGATTCTCACCTTATCCAAGGGGGTGGAAGTCATCGAAGAGAACCGCTCTGCCATGTAGCTGTGTGCAAGTCCGTGAAATCCATACCTGCGGATACGGTTTTTTTCCGCCAATGAATAAGGGATGGCATAGTGTGATGCCTGTTCAGGGAGGGATGTGTGAAATGCCGTGTCAAAGACCGCCACCTGCGGGAGGGATGCCTTTAAGATTTCCTTTGCTGTTTTGATGCCTTTGAGACAGGGCGGGTTATGCAGAGGGGCAAGGAAGCTCAGGGCTTCCAAACGATCAATCACCTCATTATCGATGAGGGTGGGCCCCACAAACCGATCCCCGCCATGAACCACGCGGTGTCCCAATGCATCGATACGGGACTTCTCGAAATACCCCTTTTCCCTGAGACTGTCGAGCACCAGACTCATCGCATCGCCGTGATCGGATATCGTAACCGGTTTTCGTATTTCCTCCCTGGCAACTTCCCGAAGATGGAAAATTCCCTCTTTCCCAATATTCTCAACAAGACCTTCGATGACTGATTGCTCATTCGGTTTGCCCTTTTTCGCATTATGAATTTGTATAAGCTTGAATTTGAGAGAGGAACTGCCGCAGTTCAATGCAAGGATACGAATCATTGATCCCCCGAATCTTTTATAAATTGAATGAGTTTAATGATAATCAACACCACCGACAGGGTCGACGGCAGTCTACGAAATCATCATGACCCGGTTCCAATAAGCCGGTCCTTCCGATGGCCGGAGACTATGCCAAAGAGGGCTCAAGAATAGGTCCATTTCCAATCCCGGATCTCCGGCATATCCTGTCCGTAGCGCCTGATATATCCCTTGTGTTCGATCAGTTTGTCCCGGATGTATTGCCTGGTGTAGGCGGCGATATAACCCAGCTTGGGAACGCGGTGAATCACATCGGCCACCAGGTGATATCGGTCCATATCGTTCAATACCAGCATGTCAAAGGGTGTGGTGGTGGTCCCCTCTTCCTTGTAGCCGCGCACATGGAGGTTCTTATGATTTGTCCGGCGGTAGGTCAGGCGGTGAATTAGCCATGGATAGCCGTGATACGCAAAGATAATGGGTTTATCCGTGGTGAAGAGGGTGTCGAATTCGTAATCGGACAATCCGTGGGGATGTTCTTCCCTGGGCTGAAGGGTCATCAGGTTCACCACATTGATTACCCGCACCTTTAGATCCGGCACATGCTGCCTCAGGATATCCACGGCAGCCAGGGTCTCGATGGTGGGCACGTCCCCGCAGCATGCCATGACCACATCAGGTTCGCCGCCCCTGTCATTGCTCGCCCACTCCCATATTCCGATGCCGGAGGTGCAGTGCTTGACTGCCTCCTCCATGGAAAGCCACTGCGGCTGGGGATGCTTCCCCGCAACAATCACATTAACATAGTCCCTGCTTCGCAAACAATGGTCCGTGACGGAGAGCAGGGTGTTGGCATCAGGGGGGAAATAGATCCGGATGATCTGTGCCTTCTTGTTCACCACATGATCGATGAAACCCGGGTCCTGGTGGCTGAAGCCGTTGTGGTCCTGCCGCCATACATGAGAGGAGAGAAGGATGTTGAGGGAGGCAATAGGCCGGCGCCAGGGGATCTCCTTGGAGACCTTCAGCCATTTGGCATGCTGATTGAACATGGCATCCACGATATGGATAAATGCCTCATAGGAGGTAAAAAGGCCGTGGCGACCGGTAAGCAAATACCCCTCCAGCCAGCCCTGGCAGGTGTGCTCGCTCAGGATCTCCATCACCCGGCCATCCGGGGCAAGGTGGTCGTCCCCCGGAACGGTTTCAGCCATCCACGCCCGGTCCGTAACCTCGAAGAGCGCACCCAGCCTGTTCGAATTGACCTCGTCCGGCCCCATCACCCGGAAATTCCCCTGGTCCTTGTTGCGCCTCATGATGTCCCTCAAGAACTGACCCATCACCTTTGTCGGCTCGCCGATCACCTGGCCATGTTTGGGGACATTCATGGCATAATCCCTAAAATCGGGCATTTTAAGGTCCTTGAGCAATAGGCCGCCGTTTGCATGAGGATTGGCGCCCATGCGCCGATTCCCTTGCGGGGCAAGGTCCGCCAGTTCAGGGACCAGTCTGCCGCTTTTGTCAAAAAGTGATTCCGGTCCGTAGCTCTTCATCCATTCCTCCAGGACCTTGATATGGTCGGGCTTGATGTCAAAATCTGAGAACGGGACCTGATGCGATCGCCAGGAACCTTCCGTCTTCTCTCCATCCACCTCTTTCGGGCCTGTCCAGCCTTTGGGCGTCTTCAGGATGATCATGGGCCACCGGGGTCTCAGTGTCGGGCCCTTTTCCCGGGCCCCTTTTTGAATCTCCTTTATCTCGGAAATCACGGTATCGAGCGTCTCCGCCATGAGCCGGTGCATGAGCTTCGGTTCGGAACCCTCCACGAAATAGGGCTTGTAGCCGTATCCGACAAACAGGCTTTCCAATTCTTTCCGGGGGATTCGCGCCAGGAGCGTGGGATTGGCGATCTTGTAACCGTTCAGGTGCAGGATGGGTAATACAACGCCGTCGCGCATCGGATTCAGGAATTTGTTGGAATGCCATGCCGTGGCCAGGGGACCGGTCTCGGCCTCGCCGTCACCCACCACACACACCACAATGAGGTCAAGATTGTCGAAAGCTGCGCCGAAGGCATGGGAGAGCGCATAGCCCAGTTCACCACCCTCATGAATGGAGCCCGGGGTCTCCGGTGCGGTATGGCTGGGAATGCCACCCGGGAATGAAAACTGCCTGAACAGCCTTCTGAGACCATCCTCGTCCTGGGCGATGTCAGGGTACACCTCGCTATAGCTCCCCTCCAGGTATGTATTTGCAACCAGGGCCGGTCCGCCGTGACCCGGACCTGTGACATAGAGCATATCGAGGCCCTGTTCCCTGATGATGCGATTGAGATGCACATAAATGAAGTTCAGACCGGGCGTGGTCCCCCAGTGTCCCAGTAATCTCGGCTTCAGATGCTCCTTGGTCAAGGATTTCCTGAGGAGAGGATTGTCCAACAGATAGATCTGGCCAACGGAGAGGTAATTGGCTGCGTACCAATAACGGTGCATCCGATCGAGAAGGTCTTCGGATATCCCTTGTTTATCCTTTATTTTTTCATCCTTCATGATACCCTCCCAATATTATATAAATAATGAGCCATGCCATATCAGCCATTGTCGAATATAATTATATTCTTATGAATCGAGATGATGAATCCCCCCTGATGGAATCATTCGTTTTGGATAAAAAACTATCCAAAATCAGCCGAGATATCGAAAAAGCTCGTCCTGCCAGACAGGTTCGCGGATTTTTTCGAGCAAAAGCCTATTGACGGGTTCCCGGAGTGGACTTTCCTGCGGCAGGGCAATGCCGTAGCCCTGGGACAGAAACCTATGGGGGAGCACCTCAAGTGCGCCTCTGAAATCCTCTTTGATCAGATATCGGAGAATGGGCGCATCATAAACCATGGCATCCGAATGGCCTTCCGCAATGGCACGCAGTCCCTCCCGCGGGGTCTTGTAAACCTGGTAGGAGATCCGTTTTTCCTTGAGATATGTCTCGGATGTGGTATTCTCAATGGTTCCGACGCGTACCTTCGGCAGGTCCTCCGGTCCTTTAACGGGCGAAACCAGTTGCGTTACTGTGAGCGAAGAGGTGATGGCGGCAGTGAAACTTGATATGACGATAATCGCCGTAAACATCCAGATAATCGCTACAATGCGTCCTCCAAGCGTGATCGGGGCCTTGTCTCCATATCCCACCGTGGTCATGGTCACTGCAGACCACCAGAATCCCGAGGCAACCCCTTTGTGCAGGTTGCCTCCGAACTGCTGGGGATTTCTCTTTCTTTCAAACCACCATATAAGCAAACCCACAATCATGAGCAGAAAGGAAAGGGTGACCACTATTTTGAGAAACGCGGGAGACAAGAACCTTTTCAGGACCGCAAACCAGGGATTCCCCCTTTTTGAGGCAACGGCGATACCGAGACCGGATGTATAAAAAGGATGGCTGAAGTCAAGGAGCTTTTCACGCTCGGGTGTGATTGTCAATGCAGCCACAGCAGCATCCAGGGAACCCTTTGCCACTCCATCCAATAACTGCCCGAGTTCCATTTCACTGAACTCGAATTGAATCTTCAGTTCCGAGGCAATCTCCTTCCAAAGATCGATGCTTATTCCGCGCCACTCCCCGTCTTTTGACTTCATGGCGAAGGGAGGCGCTTCTTTAGTGCCAACAATGAGCTTTTTTGGATTAAGGGATTGCGCCGAGGCATCTATGCCGATTACGCACAGAATCATCAGAAGTGCATTCAAGATAAAGAGGATTTTGATCAAGGCCGTTTTTTTCATGAGAGGAAAATCCTTTTATTCCTTTTGTTTTGACCCATGGGCATCCGTTCGGGGGATTTTGAAAAGATATTCATCCAGACTTCGGGTATCCTTCCCTTCTCGGCGCCGGACCGTTTTCTGGAATATGACGTTGTTAGGGATCTGTACCACAGCCTCCGCATTCTCCGTATCGTTCTTTTCCTTGAGAAACGTAAACAGCACATTGAAGTTGACCACTTCCCCCCGCAGCCCCTTTCCCCCGGTGGCCTCAATAATTTCAATATCGTCTCCGATACTGAAAGGGCGGAAGATAATCATTAGGATTGAACAGAGAATATTACTCAAAATACTCCAAACGGCAATAAAACCGACCGCCAGCATGGCAACTATGGTGAGCAGTGCCGCCCATATACTGGCCACACGGATTCCCGCCTGCTGGAGTCCTATGAGGATAACGGCAATGATGATGAGCCATCGCGAAAGCCCTTGAAGGATAATGCGGAGTGACTCCGAGATATATTTTTTCTTTGAAATGATTCGCAGGCTGCGTCGAGTCAGGGCATAAACCAGCACACCCAATGCGGCAATGATGACAATGCTGACTGCTATGAAGAGATAATGGATAAATTGTTGTGACTGAAACATGGCGGCCCTCCTAAGAATATGGATTGAATAATCATGAGACGGGCTCTGAATTGTTTTTGGAATTTATGACTGATGTTCTATTCACTCGTCTGATATATTACGGTCTTTCTTCATGGTAACACCTCTTGACCAGATAATATCCGATGGACAGGGCAATGATTACCACCCCGATTCCCATGAGTGTAGCGCTTGCGATCTTTTTAATATCCAGGATGATCACTTTTCGGGAGATCGCGATAATGGCCACCATGAGTACAACCTCCGCATGAACCACATTCTCCTGGATATACGCCTTGATCGTGTCGAGCAACTCGATTCCGATCAGTACCAGTAAAAAAAGGCCAAAAATTTCAAGCAATTGATCGATTTTTAGTAGGATAAAAGGGGGTGATACTATATCCTTCAGAACAATCCAGGCCAATTCTATTACGGATAAAAATACCACAAGGGCCATCAATACCATAAGCAAAAAGATGACGAGTCGTTCAAATTTTTTCATATAACTCAGCATGTCCCCTCCTTATGATATTTTAAATGGACCAGCCGGAATTTGAAAGTACATTTTTCTCTTAATCATTTTTCTCCATTTTCTCTATTTATATTTATATTTCAGGGTGCATTTCTTTTCTACTTAAAAATCGATCATACAACTTTTATATTACATTTTTTTCCGGATAATTGCTATTTTTGTTAAGCCTTAAACATTCTTCATTGACGGATCCCTTTGGATCAAATATATTTAATTAACAGAATCCGCTTTTTTTATAAACTTTTCAAATCATTATGAGTAATGACATGAAAAACATAATAAAAAGGATACGTTTTTTTATTTTTACGGCCATACCCATTCTTTTTCTGATTATGATTAATTGCGCTGTTCCTTCAGGTCGGTTTTCTCGAAAGGATGGCAAGTCTTCGAGCAAGAAAAAGAGGCAATGGAATGTCCAATGGATGAAATATTATCAAAGAGGGTACTCTTCCTCTCAGGAACACTATTTGGATTTTGCCGTCAGGGATCTGAAGGATGCAATCACACTGAGACCATTGGATCAGAGATGGATGGGACCCCATGGATTGCAAATAGAGGATGAGTACTTCCCCCACCGCGAACTCGGGATTGTTTACTATAAATAAAAGAGGTATGAAGAGGCAATAGGGGAGCTCGAGATTTCGCTAAGACAATTTGAATCCGCAAAGGCCAAGTATTTTCTGAATCTGGCCAGGGAAGATTATTTGCAGGAGACCGGTGAAGACCGGTTCCCACCTCAGATTGATATTAAATATCCTCAATCCGGCTTATTAACAGACTCTTCATCCCTAACAATCTCAGGGGAGGTAAAGGATGACCGATACGTGAAATCCCTCTTCGTCAATTATGAGGAGATCCCTGTTGAAATATCAGAACCCAGGGTTGAATTTCAAGCTGATATAAGTCTCGAAAGGGGTGAAAATCGGATTGTCATAGAGGCAATCGATATTGTCGGGAAAAAGGCACAAAAGGAAATTGTGATATGGTGCGATTGGAGGGCGCCAATTATCTATATCGATCGAATTGAGGAGGATCCGGAAAGCCGGGTTGGATCTATTGAAGGATATGTTTCAGACCTCAGTGGTGTAGCCGGCTTTTGGCTTAATGGGTCTCGTGTTGATTTTCCCCATTATAGAGAAGGTGAATTCTCGATTCAAATTCCCATTTTCAGCATAAAGGGACCACTCAAATTCAACGCTGAGGACATCTTGGGTAATCACACATCCGGAAAAATTGATATATCAGAAATTATTGGTCAGGCAGACTCTGAAAATCCGATTCAAACCAGATTGGCATTTATGGGTCAGAATCCGGAAAGATTGCTCACGTCGTCATTAGATGCCGAACCGGATGGGTCCAAAAAAATAAGTGATTCGGGACCCATCATCCGTTTGAAAGACATGCCGGACCGTTTGACCGTGGATTGGGAGGAATGCTTTCTCGAGGGAGAAGTAAGGGATCTCGAAGGTGTAAAGAGTCTAATCATAAACGGTGTATCATTGATCAACAGGACAGGTAAGATTGTATTCTTTAATTTTAAAATGCCGCTCGAAGTTGGCGTTAATGAGATTACGATACAGGCAGAGTCATTGTCCGGTGAAGCTGCCACCAAAAAAATATCCATTGAAAGGAAACTCAACAAGGTTCGAAAAATCGGATCACGGCTAAAGCTGGCACTCATTCCATTCAAATATCTGGGAGAAAGAAGTGAAATAAAGGATATGCTTTATGATGCCCTCATTCAGAATTTTATTCAAGGAGAACGGTTTCAGATTGTTGAGAGAGAGAAGATTCGGCCCTTTTTGGATCAGGCAAAGACAGAAGAAGAGGATTCCCAGCCATTCATTGAATTGGGAATGGCGATAACTGCGGAGGGAGTTATAGTGGGAAGCGCCTATTTTGAAAATGATTATCTGGAAATTATTGCCAGGTTAATTGATACGGAAACCACTATTATCCTGGATTCTGAGGAAATATTTGGCCCGGTTGAGTCCCTGGAGGACATTCAATTCCTGGCAGAGGGATTGTCTATCAAATTCAAGCAAGCCTTCCCTTTGATGGAGGGTCATGTAGTGAATGTGGATGATGCCTCCATACAGATTGATCTTGGTAAAAAAGACCTGATCCTTCCCTTCATGAAGGTTATCTTTTTCCGGGAAGATGAGCCGTTAAGGTTTTCCGGTTCCGAAATGATTTTGGAAAAAAGATTTATCACCCTCGGGGAAGGTCGGATCAAGAAGGTGTACGAATGCATCTCGGATGTAGAGTTGCTAAAAAAAGAGGGGGATTTGCAGATCAATTTGAATGATCAGGTCATTACAAAATGAACTGAATCCCCCTTTCTATTTACCTATCTCTTTTTATTTGAATTTCATACTCCAATCTAACGTATCACAGTCGGAAGCCCGGATGAACCTTGGGCAGAAGAGCCGATACCCCAGTAGCCAGGATAGTTCTGCCAGGTTTGGCCGGTGCCCAGAAGCGAGCCTATGCCCCCCAACCAATTCATGATCGAAAAGACAGGCTGGACATTTATATACTGTTGGCTGCCCAGGACGCTTCCACTGGTGTAATATTGGGTGTTCGCCCCCCAAGTTGGTGCTGTACTGGGGCTAATCCCGTAAACGGCTGTCTGATACAGTGGGCCATAGGTTGCCTTTGCCAGATCACTGCCCGGTATGCCGCTCCAACCCGGCAGATTCATTATGGCCCCTGGCGAGGTGGTTCTGACACTGTAACTCATGTAATATCCGCTGGCAGGATCGGAGATTTCATATCCCCATCCGGCCGGTCCGGCCGTCAAATCCGGGCCATACTTATAATAGGTGGACGTTCCGCCCAACCATGTGGTATTCGATATCTGCTCCCACCATTTGGCGCTTCGGGTTAATAAGTTTTCATAGTTTGATATTTCTTGAGCCCCTGCTACACCGAGCACCATCCCAAGAACCAGAAAGAAGATAATAATACTGATGGACAGTAGATTAAAATGCCTTTTCATGATGCTTTCCTCCCTTTGTTGTTTTTTTGTAATATTACTGTTCCCAGAAGAAGAAACATCTTAGTCGAGAATACTTCACCTCCCTTTTCGGAGTCCTAAGGGACCCCTAACTTGGTTTTGAAATAAGATAGCAGAAATTATAATAAATAGCCGCAAATCATTACCAAAAGGATCAGTCAAACAAATTGAATTCAGAGGATGTTAGAATCGGTCGCCCTTGATCCTTAGTTTGATGAACTGAGCGTGATGGAAAAATCGATTTAGGATACATTTAGAAATGTCAGATGGAATTGCAGTTCAGTTTGGATAACCATTTTACTTCTGTAAAATAAATAAATTATACTTAATATTAACATAACAAAACGTCAAAAAAATGTCAATTTCGTATGATGACCTTTCTTAATGCAAATCCATAGTCGAACAGGAATGTGCTTAAGCCCAATTAAAATAAGGATATATCTATAAGGGCATTGCATTTGGGAAGAAAAAGTTCTTGCCCGTTTAGAATTGATAGCCCCTCACAACCAATCCTTTTTTCTGAAATAAAATACCATGGAGATGAAAATCGCAACCATCACTCCCCATACAAGGGGATAGCCCCAAGCCCATTCCAGTTCGGGCATATACTTGAAATTCATGCCGTAAATGCCTGCGATAAATGTCAAAGGGATAAATATGGTGGCTATGATGGTGAGTACCTTCATGACATTATTCATCTTATTGCTGATACTGGATAGATAGATATCCAGCATTCCGGATACCAGATCGCGGAATGTCTCCACGCTGTCGATCACCTGGATGGTATGGTCGTAGAGGTCTCTCAGGAATATGCCTGTGGTCTTCTGGATGAGCTTTGATTCACCTCTTTCCAGGACATTGACGACCTCCCTCAAAGGCCAGACAGATTTTCTGAGAAAAATGGTCTCCCTCTTCAAATGATGGATCGTGTGGAGAATCTCCTGTGCGGGATTGGTTACCAGCACCTCCTCCATGTATTCGATCTTCTCTCCCAGTTTTTCCAGTATGGTGAAATAGTTGTCCACTATAGCATCTATTAGGGCATAGGCCAGATAATCAGGCCCCATCTTCCTTATCCTTCCCTTGGATGCCCTGAGCCTTTCTCTTATGGGATCAAATACATCCCCCTCGATCTCCTGGAATGAGATAACAAAATTCGGACCGATAATGATACTGACCTGCTCAGCCCTGATCTCGTGTTTCTTCTCGTCATAAGAGAGCATCTTTAAAACCACGAAGATATAGTTAACGAAGTCCTCGCACTTTGGCCTCTGACCTGTATTGAGCACATCCTCCAGGACCAGGGGGTGGATGTCGAATAGCTGCCCGATCTTCTCCATCATATCGATTTCATGAAGACCGTCAATATTGATCCAGGTCACGGTGGGGCTGGCTTTGAATGGGAGGCACTCTTCACTGGTTTTGAGTTCTTTTTCCTGCAGGGCCTTCTCATCGTAGTCGATAATGGTAATCTTGGCCTTCTCCAGCCTCTTTTCATT
>JBLIRM010000052.1:0-17340 GCA_049472295.1 bacterium
GACGTGGTCACATGAATCTTTTCCTTGTCGTTGGCAAACTCGAATATATTTCGGAGGATATTCAGACATGCCCTATGGATCTTTTCAGGATTGGTTTTAACACAGGGCAGGTCTTCCTGGAATGCCTCCTGAACGACTATCTTTTTATGGCTGAATTCCCTCTGGACCATCTGGAGCGCCTCCCTGAGGACCTGATTGATATCCGTGAATAGGGATATATCCAAACAGGGCTGGGAAAATTCGATGAGTTCTTCAACCAGCCGGTTGATGCTTTTGATGGAATGCAGGATGGTATCCAGATAGGTCTTTTTGGCATCCCCCTCCTTCATGTCCTTTTTCATGAGTTCCACAAATCCCTGGATACAACCCAATGGATTTCTGACCTCGTGGGCAATACGGTCCGATAGGAAGCCTAGGACTGCCAGTTGATCCGCTTTTTTCAACCGGTCCAGCAGCGGGCCTGCATCTCTCATTTCCTTATCTTTCAGGTGGGATTTCAGAAGGGTGAGGGTTTCATCAAAGATGGAACAGAAATGTTCGATCTCATCCTCTTTGCTCAAAAGTGCAGAGTTGTGGTGATGATCGATACTCTCAGCCCGTTGAAGGAGTTTTTTAAGGGGATGGGTGATGGCATAAATCAGTAGGAATCCGCAAACAAATGAAAAAAGGGCCAGAATCACAACCCAGAATTGCAACCGGAACAGGTAGACGGAATCCAGCATGGATTTATAGCTCATCGGAACGGACTTTCTGACATAATACATGGTCGCGTAATAGGTCAGATTGGCCGTAAGGATCGTGAGAGCAAAGAAAATGACCGGTACACCCAAAATAAGACTGAACTGATACTTTTTTGACTGTTTCATCATTCTTCCCCCTTAATAACACTGCTCCTATATCCCGCCATGGCTGGGATAGTCAGCGTCATAAAATGGATTAATATGTTTGTAAAGGACATAAATTTCGACTGTTTCATCATCCTCCCCCTTTAAACACCTTGATCATATCCCACCATGGCAGGAATATTGCCAGGGCCATAAAGAGCACCATAAGGCCCAGAGCGATGGTCAGTACAGGCTCGATATAGGAAGAGAGCCGACTCACCGTATAATCCGTTTCTCCGGCATAGTAGTCGGCCACTTCGTGCAGCATTTCATCCAGGCTGCCTGCATCCTCACCTGTTGAGATCATCCGGTATACCAAGGGTGGGAAGACCCCGCTTTCCCGGATGGTGTCGGATATCCTCCGCCCGGTATTGACCTTTTCCGCCATCCCCCTGACCTTCCCGGCGATATATTCATTGCCGACGGTGTCGGAGACGATTTCCAGGGCATTCACAATGGGGACGCCGCTTCGGGAAAGGGCTTCAAGCATATAGGAGAACCTGGACATGTAAATCTTTAAAAAGACGGGGCCCAGGATAGGAATATTTAATATCGTACGGTCAAAGGCCACCCGTCCGGATTTGGTCCGGATAAAAAGGATGAAGAAGATTGTCCCAAATACGATTCCACCAATGAGGTAATACCAGTAGTTTTGCACCACATAATTGATCCCGATCAAGACGCGTGTGGGAAAAGGGAGATCCATCTGGGAGCCTGCAAAGATTTTGGCGAATTTCGGTACCACAAGTGTGACGAGAAAGGAAAAGGCGACACATAGGGCGATAACGACAATCAAAGGATAGCGCATGGCCGCTTTCAGGTTATCCTTCGTTTTCCGGTTGAATTCCAGCACGAGGATGAGCCGTTCCAGGATATGTTGGAGATTGCCGCTCATTTCGCCGGTGTAAACCATGTTTCGATAGACCTCGGAAAAGACCTGGGGGAATTTGGAAAGGGCTTCGGAGAAGCTTTTCCCTTGATCCACCTCACAGCAGATCTCGGAGATGATCTTTTTTAATCTGCTGTTTTCGGTCTGTTCTGAAATGGCTTCGAGCCCGGCCAGGATGGGAATGCCCGATTTGACAACCGTGCGCAACTGCCTGGTAAAGAATATGATGTCCTCGGCTTTAACCGGTGTCAATAACAGATTCAGATCCGGGAGAGACCGATCCTTTTTTTCATTGATGGCAATAGGGATATATCCCAGCTCTTCCAGCTGCACGGCTGCTGAATTGGAGGAGTTGGCTACAATGCTCCCTGTGATCTTTGAACCATCCTCTTTCTGTGCTTTGTAAGTAAAGGTTGCCATCATTTCCTCTTTAATTTATTTTGATGACACTCATGGCCTCGTTAATCTCCACTATCCCTTCCATTGCCCTTGCAATGGCATTTTCCTTCATGACCCGCATATTGGTGCTTTGGGCCGCCTTTAAGATTCGATCCGAGGATGCCTTTTCAATAATCAGTTCCCTGATCTCCTTATCGACGATCAGGATCTCAGAAATGGCAGTCCTCCCTCTAAAACCGGTATTTTTGCAGTGCTCACAACCCCTTCCGCGGTATAAAAGAAGATTTTTTTGGGGTGCGAGCCCCAGTTCTTTTAAGAATTCCTTGGAAGGGGTATAGGATTCCTTGCATTTTTCGCAGATGGTCCGGACTAACCGCTGTGCAATGATCGCAGAGAGTGAAGATGCCACCAGATAGGGTTCGTTGCCCATTTCAACGAGACGGGTCACTGCAGAAGCCGCATCATTGGTATGAAGGGTGGAAAAGACCATATGCCCTGTGAGAGCGGATTGTATGGCAATGGAACTCGTTTCTTTGTCCCGAATCTCTCCCACCATGATCAAATCCGGGTCCTGTCTTAAAATGGCCCGTAAACCCACATCAAAAGATAGACCTGCCTTGGGATTCACCTGGGATTGACGGATCAGTTCAAGGGTATATTCAACCGGGTCCTCTATGGTAATGATATTTTTTTCTACGGAATTGATGCTCTTTAAGAGGGCATAGAGGGTGGTTGTCTTCCCGGATCCGGTGGGTCCGGTGGCCAATATGAAGCCATAACGTTTTTTGATGAGCTTCTCCAGTCTCTCTTGGTCCTCGGATGGCAGTCCGATACTCTCCATCCCATAATTAAAGGTGGTTTTATCCAGTATACGGATAACCACATTTTCTCCAAAAAAAGTGGGAAAGGTTGATATACGAAGCCCCACATCCTTCCCATCGATCTTCACATCAAAACGGCCATCCTGTGGAACGCGCATATTTGCGATATCGATCCTGGACATGATTTTGATCCTGGATATAATGGGAAGCTGCATTTTTTTTGGAGGAGAGGGGATCTCGTGAAGGACCCCGTCGATTCGGAATCTCAACTTCAGACTCTTTTCATTCGGTTCGATATGGATGTCGCTTGCACCTTCCCTGATTGCCTGGATGATCAGATTGTTTACAAATCGAATGATTGGGGTGTCCAGTGCAATATCCCGCAATTTGTCCGCTTCTATATCATTTTCATTCTCATCTTCTTCGATATACTGAAAGGATTCTTCATCGGTCATACCCTTCAGGCTTTCTTCCACAAGGTCGATTTTTCCAAAGAGTTGATCGATAAATTCCTTCATGGCAGTTTCCGTACTCAGAACAGGCTCGATTTCATGGCGGGTGATGCGGCTCACCTCATCGATGGCATCCACATCCAAAGGATCGCTCATGGCCAGGGTTAATACATTTAATTTCTTGAATATGGGCAGTACGTGATATTTGCGGATCATCTTCTCCGGTAGCAATTGGATTAAATCTTGATCAATCTTCATGTTGGCAAGATCAATCAAAGGGGTTTTCAGGTGCAGGGCCAAAAACTCAAAGACCTCTTGTTCTTCCAATACACCCATTTCCACAAGGATCTTTCCCAGCTTCTTCCCTGTGTTTTTCTGATCTGCGAGGGCCTTATCCAACTCCTCTTGCGTGATCTTTTTGGCAGCGAGAAGGATTTCCCCCAGTGTCATCAGGCTTTTGGTGACCATGCCATCACTCCGTGCTTTCAATGTTCTACTTCAGAGCCATATTAGAATCCTTTTTATTTATCGGCAGAACCTTCCGATAGTCTCAATCCAATTATCTCGAATAAAAAAATGGGTTGGTTGAAGGTGCCTCATTGATTGAAATTTTAAAGGCAACCGAAATAATAATTATAAAAGATAAAAAATGTACAGGATCTGAAGCGGAAACTGTGGCGGGCATGAACTCATAAGGATTTTCCATTCGGAAAGAAAACAGGGACTCAAGTAACAGATTCCACAAAGGCATGATTACAATATAAGCAAGACTGTTTTCTGCCTTTATTTGCCATAGATAAAACTCTGAGAATAAGGAAAAACCTATGAAGAACAAGATTGAAAAGATAAAAAACAAGTCGCTGAATCGTCAGATTGTGGTCTTTGTCTTCGCCTTTTGTTTAGTGATATTTGCCCTATCCATTCAATTCATCAACAATTTTTTTCTCTTTCTACGCCACTATACCAGTCTGCCCATAGCTGATATCCTGTCCGACAGTATATATCTATTGGTATGCATGTTATTCTTTTTGACCTATCGCCGCTTGAAGGAGACTATCAAGAGGCAGAAGGAACTTGAAGGGATTATCGAATCCATAGGCCCTGATCTCCTCCTGGTGACTGATTCTAATGATAGGATACTAAGGTCCAATAACTCATTGGAACGGATGTTCGGCTACAGGCCGGATGAGATGTTACATCAAAAGGCTGACATATTATTTGAAAAGACACAGTCCCGTTCAAATGAACAGGATGAATTAGCTAACTTTATTACACAGACGGGCATTGATTCCCAACTGGCCATCGGAAAAAAGAAGAATGGGGAGATATTCCCTGTTGAGATCATTAAAGGGGAGATGCAAAAACAGGGAGGGTCTGTATTGTTGGTTCGGGATATTACGGACCGGCAAAAGGCAGAGGAGACCCTTTTGAAATATAAGAAGGAATTGGAAACCCGTGTGATTGATCGAACCAATGAATTATATACGCTCAACGAAGAACTCAAAAGCGAGATCAGCGGCAGGAGGCAGATCGAGGAAGATTTAAGGAAATCCGAGGAAAAGCTCAAGGCATTGTTCGAATATGCCCCGGTGGCCTATTATTTAAATGATATAAATGGAAATATCATGGAGGCCAACAGGGTCGGCAAGGAAATGATTGGTGGAAATGGGGATGGATTGGCGGATAAGAATCTTCTGAAACTAACCCCCATGTCCGAAGAGGATATCAATAGGATTTCTGCGATTCTGGCAAAAAATGCGCAGGGAGAGCCTACTGGGCCGGATGAGTTCAATTTTAAAAAGGATGGAAGGTTCATTACTGCCGAATTAAGGACCTATCCTGTAAAAATCAAGGATCAGACTTTGGTCCTGAGTATTGCACGGGATATCACTGACTACAAACGCGCGGAAGGTGAGAAAAAGGGATTGCAGGAACAGTTGTTTCACTCTCAGAAGATGGAGGCCATTGGCAGATTGGCCGGAAGGGTAGCCAACGATTTCAATAATCTATTGACCCCAATCAGGGGGTGTGCGGAACTTTCATTGACGAAATTAAACAAGCAGGACCCTGTATACAACCATATGCAGATCATCCATGACGCTTCCATTCATGCAGCAGACCTCGGGAAGGAATTGCTACTTTTCAGTGGAAGTCAACCCATGGATAAAACCCCGCTCAGTCTCAATCAATCCATAGAGCAAATGATAAAGATGCTGAAGCCCACAATCGATGGGAATATAAAGGTACATAGCGATCTCATGTCGGACCTCCATAAAGTGCTGGCGAACCAAGTGATGATCGAACAGATGATCATGAATCTGACTGTCAATGCCGCAGAGGCCATGCCCAAAGGTGGCACGGTCATCCTGAGAACGGAAAATGTTGTTATCACGGAGGAGAAATGCAAGGAGGTTCCCAGCGCCCGGCCTGGCACATTCATATGTCTCTCCATTGAAGATACGGGTCCCGGCATGGATGAAAAAATACAGCAACGTATTTTTGAGCCCTTTTTCAGCACCAAGGCACTGGGAAACAGAAATGGTCTGGGCCTGACACTTGTCTATAGCATTGTCAAACAGCATAATGGATGGATCAACTTTTACAGTGGCCTTGGATCAGGAACCAGATTCAATATATATCTGCCGGCTTTTTTGGGCAAGACAGAGAAAAACTCCGAAGATCTCCCTCCTTTAAAGGATTTGATGGGCCAGGGCGAGCGGATTTTGCTGGTCGAAGGCAATAGGATCGTTCATCAATATATTACCGATGCCCTTCGGGAACAAAGATATGTGATCCATCAAGCTGAAACCGTTCAGGAGGCATTGGATCTCTTCTCGATGGAAAAGGGGAAATTTGATCTGGTCATCAGTGATGTGGCCCTTGCCGATGGAAGCGGTGCGGAACTGGCAGCTCAGCTCGCGGCTGAAAATCCGGGGATCGGTGTTTTGCTGAGTTGCAGCCAGATCGATCAAAGTCCTCATTTCCGGATGATAGAGGAAAAGGGATATCCATTGATTCAGAAGCCCTATAGTCTGAATCATCTGCTCAGAATGATCAGGGATATCATAGGTGAACGAAAGAAATCTCCTTCACGCCATCAAGATGGGCATCCATCCAAAAAAAGCAAGACATCCGGTCCACGGAAGGCAGTATAATAACTGCTTTTTTTACCATATTGTTTCCGCATCGGAGAAATCCAGAATCCTTTGATCGGATGTTACAACAGGCATCCCTAATACTCTCGACGATGCGACAATAATCTGGTCCGCCGGGTCTTTATGAAGCCCTCGAAGATGAGAACTCTCTCCAGCGACCTCAGGGGAAAGATCCGCCACATAAATGTTGAATTCATTTAGGGATCGTCTGATCCACGAAATTAAGGGTATGGAAAAGGAGGTCCTTTTTTTCTCCGCCAATTTTGCCAGTTCCCAACATGAAATAGCAGAGATCCATTTTTTATCCGCCTGTTTGATCGCCTTTTTTGCTTTGTTCGAGATAGAAACTTCATCTTTAACTTTTTGCGAATTCATCAAAGATAGGATGATCCGCAAAAATATCGAGAAAATGTCGATATGGATAGAAGGAGAATATTTTATCATGGAATCTCGATTTGATCGGATCAAAACGCAACAGAAGGGGTGTATCCATGACAGAGAAATACAAGCTCCTGTTTAACGGAGAGTTTGTTCAGGGGCAGAACCCTGAGAGCGTAAAAAAGAACCTGAGTGCCCTTTTTAAAACCGATATAGAGAAGATTAATCAGATGCTTTCCAGTCTGCCGGTGTTGATCCGAAAGGATATGGATCTTTCAACCGCTTCAAAATACAAGGAGACATTGGAAAAAGCAGGTGCATTGTGCTGTATAGAAGAGATGGCGGAAGGGCAAAAAACGAATACTCCTCCTGCTCAGACGAGTGTTAAACAGAAATATGAGGTTGTATTCCATGGGGAGGTCTTGATGGATTATGATCTCGATCAGGTCAAAAAAGGGATGGCGAACCTCTATAAAACAGATATGGTGAGAATCGAACAACTCTTTGCCCGTTTGCCTGCAGTGATCAGGCGGGAAGTAGATCTTGAGACCGCTTCAATGTATCGTGAAATGATGAAACAGGTAGGGGCCAGTTGCCTGATCAGGCCTGTTCAACCCAAGCCAGGTGCAGTTCCCGTTTCCGATCAGGCAGAAAAACCATCCGTGAAAGCACAGGGATCAGCATCCCCTAAACAAACTGTCAATTCAGCACCTTCGGCAAATCCAGCCATTTCGCAACAGGTTTCTCCGGGGGCTGCCCCTTCTCAACAGACAGAAAATGAATCGATCGATCGTCCCGTTTCCAATGATGGGGGGGCAGAGGTTCTCAGACCCGTTGGCACCAAAGGGCTTCATGATCCGGTACCGGCTTGCACATCTCCCGGCTGTATCACATGTCCGCAATGCCATTTTGAGCAGCCGTCCTCCGGCCAATGTGCCCAATGCGGCTTCGCACTCCAGGATGCCTCTGAACCGGAGGTCACCCGGGAGGCGCAGGAAAAAGCCTCTGATCCGGGAGCTGCACCTTCAACTCCTGACGGGCAGCCCGGGGGAACCCCGAATACGCTCTTTAATTATGAAAAGCCGGTCCGGAGAGAGATAATGATGATGGTAATTGGATCCGCCGTTATCGGATTTGTGGTAGGTTTTTTTGGAGGCGGACTTTTTGACCCATGGGGAAAACAGGGATTGACAGCGGCAATACTCAATTTTTTCCTTTTCGGGGGGTGGGTGTTGGCAGAAGATGTAGGCCTTTTATACGCAAGGAATCTGAAAGGGGCCAAGACACGCATGAAGCTCATCTTTGCCGGGGCCTTATGGGGCGGCCTGTGGGTGAGTTTTTTTTATGGCCTGGAGTCGTTTTTCAATCCTGTGGTGCCGGGGACTGTTCTTTTTAGCCTATTCTCCGCTCTGATCGGGGGATTGATAATCGGATGGATCATAAGCGCTATCTGCACCATCAAACTGAGCGGAATGATGGTTACCATACGGAGCCCAGGTGAGCGATTTGAGTCCACTTAGGGAACTCCGGAAGGTGACGGAGCTTAATTTGGCGGATACTCAGGTACGGGATTTGACTATGTTAAAGGACCTCAAAAAACTCAAATATCTGGATTTATACAAGGATCAGGTCAGCGAAGAAGAATTGAATGCGCTTCGAAAGGCAATGCCCGGCCTGGAGATCAGGCTGCAGGAAGGCAAGAAGCCTGATGCAGAAGAACGCATTTCTTCAAACCCGAATAGATAATTCCATAAAAAGTCATTAAAAGAATCATCCTGATTGTGAATCAGGCTTTTCTCTCAGAGGGAATAACCAATTGATTGTTCCCTAAAAGCCGAATTAGAAGGTAAATGGGAGAAAAGGGGGATTAATGGAGAGGTTGAAAAGATATCTCCTCGATAACTTCGAGCAGGTCTTCGTTCTGTTTGTTCTGGTCACTGTATACATTATCAATTACTTCATGCCGCAGAAGATCGCCTTTATCAATTTTTATTTTCTGCCGGTGATCATTTCCGGCTATTTTCTGGGTGTGCGCCGTTCGGTCCTGGGTGCCCTTTTATGCATCCTCCTTGTGGTCTCTTACGCGGTAATCTATCCCAACCTTTTCATAATGCCGGGGAGCGGGCTGGATCTTTCTTTGTATCTTATGGTTTGGGGTGGGTTCCTGATCCTTTCGGGTGCTGTGGTGGGCAAACAGCATGAGAAGCTCAAGATGGAGATCAAACAAGAGCGGCATCTCAACGAACAATTACTTGTGTCGAATAAAAGCCTCTTGAATGCCAGGGCAGCCACAATCTTCGGGCTTGCAAAACTGGCAGAATATCGTGACGAGGATACCGGTGCTCACCTTGAAAGAATCCGGGAATATACAAAGGTGATTGCTGAAGAACTGGCCAGGAACCCGAAGTACAGGGATCATATCACTCATGAATATATAGAAGACATTTACATTTCGTCCATCCTGCACGATATAGGAAAGGTTGGCATTGAAGATTCCATACTGCTCAAACCCGGCAAATTGACTCCTGAGGAATTCGAGATTGTCAAACGTCATTCTGCCATGGGTGGTGATGCCCTCAAAGCCGCCGATTCCAGAATGGAGGGCAGATCCTTCCTTACCCTTGGTATGGAGATCGCTTATTACCACCACGAGAAATGGGATGGCACAGGGTATCCAAAGGGGCTGAAGGGTGAAGAAATACCCCTGTCGGCAAGGATTGTGGCCCTTGCCGATGTATATGATGCCCTGACATCGAACAGGCCATACAAGAATGCATTTCCCCATGAAAAGGCCCGGGAGATCATCGTCAAAGACAGGGGGAAGCATTTTGATCCCGATGTAGTGGATGCCTTTCTGGTTCACGAGGCCGATTTTATGATGATACGTCAAAAGATATACAAGGAGAGTGTCCCTGCGAAAAGGTACGAGTCTGAAAAAGAGGATGATCTTTCCCAGTTTTATGACTATCGGGTAATGGCATACCTTCAGGCTGTTGGTGCGGATAAAATGGATGAAGATGAAAAGCGAAAAACCAGAGGTTATAAGCCTTTGAAAAAGTAATTTTTTTGGATTGCCCTTATACCTAAAGCGGCATGTCCCAGCCGGAGACTCCGGTGTCGATGTTCACTATGTCCCTTTCAAACGTCCTTGTCAGCCTTCGGCCTTATCGCAATGACTGAAATATAAAGCATCCTTTGAGGGTGCAAGGCAGGCCCTCGGTTGACCATTTACTATGGGATGAGAAAACGGATCAATAATGCCTCGATGTTTTGTACAAACCGCACTATATTTGAATAAAGAGATCCGTTTCGTATCAATCGTGATAAATTCAATAGAAAGGCCGGGCCGTCTTCTTGGAGTAAAATCAAGGCCAAACCCAATTGTTGAGGAGATTTGCGAATTTTTTCCCTCCATGATTTCAGTATCCCTGCCATCTTTATTGTAGAAGACCCCTGGGATACTTCATCAGGGATGGGCTCCTTACTCGAGGTTACGAACCCTTCTGAATCCGGATATTGCTTATCCCTGATC
The DNA here is from genome assembly GCA_049472295.1 of bacterium. Classification (GTDB taxonomy): domain Bacteria; phylum SZUA-182; class SZUA-182; order DTGQ01; family JAFGSM01; genus JBLIRM01. The sequence continues at coordinate 10,511 of JBLIRM010000052.1, forward strand.
TCTTCGAAGATCTCCTCTCCGCATTTATTCAGGATCTCCACGATATCCCTGTAAATCAGAAACAGAAAACCACAGAAATCACATATAAGCATATGGTTCTCGAATGTTGATTTGTCACAGGGAGAAAGCTCGTTTGCAAGATAATCATCAATATTGTCCCTGAATTGGGAGTGTTTCATATTTTTGTCCGTGGCATAAGATTTTCTGAAAATGATATGGATCTCGTCTCTCAGAATGCCCCGGCATATCTTTTTGAGGGCTTCTTGTCTGCATTGAAGTATCCCTGTCGGAGATATTAAAGGGGCATCAAAATGTTTCTCCAGGGATTCTTTTTTGAAGTAACTGACATATAGTGCATAACGTTCTGTGAATGATAGCTTTGGAACAAGGTCGAAAATTTTATATAGGCTTTCGGAATTAATGACATAGAGATCAAGTTCCTCAAACTCCCCGTCCTCGCTATGATCGTTAGTTGTCAAACCTTTCTTCTTGATAAAATATTCTTTTCTCATAATCAATGTCATCTCCCTTCCCCTATGGGAATCAAATTCTCACTTTACCCTAATTACCTCCTCTCGTAGATACAGAAAATTTTTTATATATATAAAATCTTAGGAAAAGAGATTTTTCTCATATTAAAATGATCTGATTGAAGATCAATATAAATATAAACCTTCGATTCAGTTCCTATCCTAAACAGATGTCGAAGCAGGGGGAGAAAAATTGCAATCTTTCAGGATCTTTATTCACATCTTGAATGCTTCGGTCCGTGATGTTGTGAAAATCGCATCCTGATTTTTTGGGTTCAATTCCCCGCAGCTTGCTTCGGGTATGATTCATCTATCTACAAAAGTCGTTGAAAACGATTATTGAACATTGAGTATAAATGTGGAAGAACCATATTGAATTGTGTATCATAATCCTCGAAATTGGATTTGAATGTTCGCTCGATCTTTATCCTTGTCCTGGCCATCAGCTCTTTTTCTCTGTATCTCTTCTTTTTTGCATTTTGCCCGATGGCCTTGAATGTTTTGTTCAATATCTCGTCGATATTAAAGATGCCAATCCTTTCCCATACCTCACTGGGGTATTTTATGAAAACAAGGAAATTTTCAGCTTTTTCTTCAATATGACTAATGAATCCTTGATATGTCTTATTCAGCTTTCGGCACAGAAGCATTAATCTGTCATGTGCCCCTTCAAAGGATGTACAGGAAAAGATCTCTTTCAGGGCGGACTTGAAAAGGGCATAATCCCTCCTGTTCAGATATTTATGTGCATTATTCCGGAGTTGATACAAGGAAAGCTGATGGTCCACTTTTGGGAAAAAATCGCTGGAAAATGAAACAAAATCCGGGTAATCTTTGGTGATCATCATAAGCAAGCGGGTCATTCCCCTGTTTTTTAGTTCCTGAAATACTTGCTGCCATAGGTCTAATGTCTCTTGTTCATAAAAGACCTTATTGATGAGGATCTCTTTTTTGACCTCCCTTGAAACGCCGTAACCGAGAAAATGGGTGCACCTTTTTTGATGTCCGGACTTATCCTGCAGGTTGATATTATTTGCATCCAGGAACAAAAAGAGCCAGTCGGAATCTAAAGGCTTCTCATTGGATGCCTTGGTCAACTCATAAAAATTATCTATCTCAAAAGGGGTATAAAAAAGGTCCTCTGCGATCATTGCCACTAATCTCTTGAGCATACGACTAATGGTTGCTATGGATATATCCATGCCGAATATATTGTGTATGGAATCCCTTATCTTGCTTTGATTGAATTCATCCTCCAGATAGTAAGTCCTGAAGACAAATCCCTCCACAGGATCGAGCCGGGGGAAAAAATCGTTTCTCAGGTATTCATGGAGTTCGTCCAGCATTACTCTCTTCTCTATATGCTCCCTTCCGTTTGATGATTCAATATGATCAAAATCCTGACCTGGAAATGATCTCAATCGCTTATTCCTTCTCCTTTCGTCATTCATTCTGGATACCACTATTTTATGAATATAAGATGGATAGTCCTTGATATTGACGCCATTGTTGTCCTTAACGCCATTCTTCTTGACCTGCTTCACAAGTTCATCCATGACCTGCCTGGCTACCTTCGAATGATTGCAGCTTTCAAAATCCTGTTTGGATAATCGATTAATAATGTTTAAGATATTGATTTCATAGTTTCTAAAACGTTTTTCCGCTTCAATGGTCTTGAGACTCCCGCCTTCCTTGGCTTCGGCTGCCTGAAGATAGAGATCCTGACATACTTCCCTGATCCTTTGGTGAAGATATCTCCTGACATATTGTTTGGATTGGATATTCAGGCCTGTGACAAATTGGGATGGGTCACGGATCTCTTTTTCATCCGAACCGGAGAAAAGATTTTCAAGGAATTCCCGTGCCAGACAGATCGGCTTTGCTATTTTGTCATTATAATCCTGATAGATTTCAGAGTATTCAATGATAACAGCAATACGAGCCACATAGGAATCTATGAATCCCTGTGGATCAAGTTTTTTGATCCTCTTGACATGATAAGGCAATTCATCCTGTGTCCCCTTCATTGGTGTGGAAACATTCCTGCCCACTGCTGCCCACCTCCCCCCATAGAAACTGTTTCGGGTGAAAATTAAAAAAATAAGAATTATAGATTCTTAAAAAATTTTAAAAAACAAAGCAACCCTTTTTACACCATGAAAAACCGTGATCTGAAGAAGAGATAAAAAATAAAAGAACGGATGAAAGTGTAAGACTAATGAGGGTTACTTTGTAATATTCATTAAAAAGTCTTTATCTCATTATGTGAGATTTTTTTGGTTCTGATGAAATGCTGCTTTAAAACTTCAGACGTGAAGGCATAATTAAACTTACGGTATATTTTAATAGTAATGATATCTTTTTTTGATTACTTAATATTATGCATATTTATATAGTCGAATAATCAAATGTTTTTTTGCACAAAAGATTTAAATTGATTTGAACCGATTTTGACCTTTGAGAAATAAGTCAATGTATTTATTGGCATAAATTTTATCAAAACCTAATGAGTCATTGGATCAGTTTTGCAATTTTTTTTTCATTACATAAACGAATGGGTAGAGGGTGAAAAAAAGCTTAATCACAAAAGTCAAAGGATTGATGTTTTTTATCAAAAAAAATTTTTTTAAATGAACCATAATCTCAAGTCAAGCATAGATGATATAAGGAGGCGTGTGATGAGAGTATTAGCATGTTTTGTATGCCAGATCTCATTGAGCCTGATCTGTATATTTTTCATTAATGTTATCCGGATCCGTTGAAATGAGTCAGGTCATACAATATCAGATATTTCAAGTATGAATAAAAAACCTGGCCGGGTTTGATTCCATGGGAAGAGAGGTGATCATCCAATGAGCAGGATTTACGAATAGAAGACATTTATGAGATGGCATTTTCTTAACGATCGAATTCATAAACAAGTTTCAAAACGATAAGGAGCAATCTGATGAAATACCTATATGTCATTTTGACAATTTTACTGATTATCAGTTTGAGTGGTGAGATAAGCAAGGCTTATTATGGGGGTTATTTATTTCCCGGTTATTACCCCTATTTCGCACCATTGGCAAATGAAGCTTTGTATAGCAGCGGGCAGGAGAAAGGGAGTTATTCGAATGAGGAGAGGAATCTGAATGGCACCTTGCCCGATACACTTCCGGGTTTGGAGTTTATTTCTCTTGCGCCCATGATGAGCCCATTTTTGGGTTTCCCTTTCGGAGCGTCGGGATACGGTCTGGGCGGTTACGGATATGGTCTGGGCGGTTACGGATATGGTTTGGGTGGTTACGGATATGGAATGCCGGAGTATGGATACGGGCTTTCGGGATTCGGCTGGCCGGGAACAGGATATGGATTTGGCGCAGGGGCCCCTGTCATCTCAGGGACCCTGGAGGTGAAAAAGATCTATCAGATATGTAATGCCTCGGGTTGCTTTTGGGTCCAAGCAGAAGACGAATCTGAGGCAGAATGAAGCCCCTCTTAACTTATAACCCATTTAGAGTAAGGAAGCGGGCACGGATTGAATGTGTTCGCTTCCTTACAATAAAGGAAGAGATATGAAAGCGATCGATATAAAAAGGATGATTTGCTGTGATGATGTGATCCTCCCCAAAATAAATACCCGGCAAGAGCCCTATACCGTATATTGGAAATGCCCGATATGCGGTGATTCCAGGAAGCAGATCATCCCCGGGTCTGACCTCTTGGTCCTGGAGATCGTAGAATCAATTAATACCAATCAGGCCCGTCCTGACTCGTAATGCCCTTCCCATATTATACCTTGGACCTTTAACTCCACCCTTATTAAAATATTCCCTTTTCTGTCATTCGAATGGTCTGGAAAAGTTCCCTTTCCTCGGTTAAGAGGTTTTTTAAAGGATTCGAGTGACATTCCGCTCATATTTAAACCCCGCATTAATCCCTAAGAAAGGCTTTAAGTCCCACCCTGCTTCAGAAAAATTCCGGATACGCGCATCAATGTTTTTTTTGCGAGGCTCTCAGAATCAGATCTTGAGGGTGTAAACCTTTTTCCGGGTTTTTCGTTATTAATAACATGAGCCCATAATAGGGCGACAGGATGAATGCTGATGGCATTCTTATCAACTATCTCCTGGGGATGAGATGAATTCAGTATAACCCGCAAGATTAAAAGGAGGAACTATGAAACGCAGATCTTATGTAACAGTCTTTTTTTTGATGATTTTTTTCTTCGCAACGATATCCATCGCTCAGGCCCGGGGTCCCGGCAGGTGTGGCCCGGATAAGGGAATGGGCAGGGAGGTCAGGCAGAAAAACATCAATAACTGCCTGAGCGAATTGAACCTTTCATCCGATCAGATTGCCCGGTTCAGAGACATCAGGGATGCACATATGGAGAAAATGGACCGGATCAGGGGGGAAATGCACGAATACAGAACCCAGAAGCGAAAACTGCAAAAGGTGACGGATGTGGATCAGAAATCATTGGAGACACTTCTCGACCAGGGCTCGGAGCTTTGGAAGGAGAGGGAAAGGGAACAGGTGCAATACAGACAGCAAATCTCCGCTCTCCTCTCGCAGGAGCAGAAGGACAGGCTCTATATGTGTGAAACCTTCAGAACGAGGCCGGGACGGCAGGAAAAGCCCGGCCGCTGGTAGAACCTGAAATCAGAATCAAGGTTGACCCATTGTTAGGATGTTTAAGCCTCCGCCGTGAGAGATGGCGGAGGCTTAAATATCGGGTTTCACAACCGCCTGAGGAATAAGGGCTTGAAGAAATACAATATTGATAATACCCTATAAAGGATTGAGCCCCAGTCCAAAAAAAGCTCGGGGGCTCGGAATGTGTCAAATGATTGCCTGCGGTATTGACCGGAGAGGGACCTTGAAGATCCATGGATGATAATAGAATTGTCAGTGTAATTCGGAATGGGCATCCGGAGGCATTCGAAACACTCGTCAACAGGTATCAGAAACAGGCCCATTTTTTGGCCTGGAGGTATTTGAAGGATTGGGATGAGGCCGATGATGTCGTGCAGACCGCCTTTGTACGGCTCTATGAGTTTATCACCAAGACAAAAAAGGATATGGCAGTCTTGCCATGGATCAGGAAGGTCATAGTCAATTTATGCCTGGATCAGCAAAAGAGCAAGAAATGGTGGATGTTTTTTAAAAATGCAGTCAGGAAGGGAAAAGGGGACCTCGAGGATGAAAGATCCGTGGATCCTTTTGACAGGATCAAGGATGACGGATTATCCCCTGAGGATCACCTGTTAAATGAAGAATTGCGATCCCATATCGACCGTTCGGTGGAGAAGCTGCCGGATCAACAGAGAACCATATTTTTTATGAAACATTTTGAAGGGTTGAAGATCAAAGATATCGCCCGGGAATTAAAGATTAGCGAGGGACAGATCAAGTCCCAGCTTTTTCGGGCGGTACGCAATCTGAGGAGAGGATTGGGTGAGTTCCATGACACATAAAAAGGATCATCCGGATCAGGACCAACTGATCGAATATTTTTATGGGGAATCCCGGAACCCCGGTGAAATCGAGGGTCATCTTCTGGAGTGCAAGGCATGTCACGAGAGATTTCTGAACCTGAAAAGGGATATGGCATCCATAACGGATCATTTTAAAGGTACATTCTGGCACACCCAACGGGAGGGGATCATGGCCGAGATCGACAGGATTCATGAGATCAAGGATATTCCATGGGCAAAATGGCTGATAAGGCCAGCTTTCGTGGCCATCATAGTCATTCTCCTTTTCGTGGGTATCTATACCAGGTTGAACCATACCCCTGTCAGGTATACGGAAAAGGATATTTCAGAGGAGATCCTTTTGGAACATGTGGCGGAGTTGGTTGATCAACCATTGACCTCTTCTTTGGACTTTCTGGATTTTCGAGAGGAAGAGGATGCCGATGACCGGGAAACGGAATTTGATTCTTCCCTGGATAAACTGGATCTCTTCGGTTATTGGCCTGAATTAGGGGCGTGACGGGTTCTTAAGAGGAAATGACATTTGCGAAACAAACATTCATGCCGCTTTGGCTGCGCCACGAAGCATGAAAATATAATTTTCAATAGGATATGAGATATTTTAGGAACAAATCTTATCTATCATTAAGCAAAGGAGGCATGCATTATGAAAAGGCATCCATTGATGGGTTTGGCCCTGTTTGTGGGGGTCATCGTCAATGAAGCCAGCGATTTCATAGTCCGCCGACAGGTTGTCGTGGATGGCCTGGGCAATGGTTCGACCGGCCCAGCCAGCTCCGATGATCAAAGCTCTGCGCCGGAATTGGGGAGCGGTAAA
>JBLIRM010000053.1:0-17071 GCA_049472295.1 bacterium
TTGGTACATCCTGATAGACAATACCATTTAGACCTATTTTTCTTGCTGCTTGGACATGGACATCGATATCATCAATATAGACACACTCATCAGGCATAGCTTTTAAATGGACAAGGGCCTTTTGAAATATGGAAGGATTGGGTTTGCTAACACCCAATCGAAATGAAAGAAAAAACAACTCAAATTCGGATAATATGGAGATCTTTCTCTGAATCTCCTCAAAATGGATCGGGTTGGTATTGGATAGAAGACAGAGTCGATAATCGGGTTTCAGGGCTTTGATCAATGGAAAGATCTCCTTATTTTGAATAAAAGCGCCTGACCAGACCCTTTTAAAATCCTCATACCCCATATTCAGATTGAATCTTTTCTTGATATTCTCAAAGAAATCAAAAGGATTAATCTCCCCTTGGTCAAATTTAATCTCCATGCCTCCAAGAAATATATATTCATATATATCCTCTGATGAACCACCCCAACCGGAAATCTCTTCGCATATCTGCATATGGTTGACAAAAACAATCACATTCCCCAGATCAAAAATAATGATCCTGACTGGCAAAGCATTCCCTTTCAGCTCAATATATTCACCCTGAGCAGATCAAATGACCCATACAGGTCAATAAAATAACCGCAAATTCCCTGTGTCATGTCAAGCTGGCATGAACAAAACCGTGAATGTCATGCTTAGCTCAACATGCAACTTGAAATGGCCTAGGTATTGGCAATCCATTATAAAATATTAGCATGATATGATTACAATGGGCAAATTTACGGAAGTAAAGGATGAATGGAGCTGGGGTAAGAAAAAAAGACAGATAGCGGCCACTAAACTTGTGGCCGCTATCAGCCGATTTTTGCGATTTGTGAACAATCTCACAAGATTATGTAAAGATTAAACACAAGCCAATCATAAAAAAATTCGTTTTTTCTTAAATTGTCGGTGTGGCTGTCGTATTTAAAAGTCCGCTAAGCATAAAGGGATTGAAGCCCATCATGCCGCCCATCATGCCGCCCATCATGCCGCCCATCATCCCCATATATGGATAGGTCCCCAGAGTCGAGGTGTCCAATCCGCTCAATGCAGAATACATATAGGGATTATGGCCCATCATGCCGCCCATCATACCCATATACGGAAAAGTGCCTAAACCCGAGGTGTCCAATCCGCTCAAACCGGAGTACATATAGGGATTATAACGCCCGAATCCGCCCATCATGCCGCCCATCATCCCCATATACGGAAAAGTGCCTAAACCCGAGGTGCCCGATCCGCTCAAACCGGAGTACATATAGGGATTATAACGCCCGAATCCGCCCATCATACCGCCCATCATGCCGCCCATAAAAGGCATATAGCCCAAAGTCGGGGTTGTAGCCGTTTGTGCATGAACCATAGGACCATGAACACTGATGATCAATAATCCTGAAAACAATATGACAAGTAAGACTTTGAATAATGAATGATTGATACGCATAAGTTATACCTCCTTCTTAAAAACCCGAAAAAACATGTGACACTTCATGAAATGAATGAACGCCCTCTATGGCTCCATAACGAGACCCTCCTTCTATACATAGATGTGAAAATTTGTGAAAATGTTTTGGGGGTCCTATCAAATGCTGTGGTTCTTTTAGTCTAAAACTTTATATTTAAACCAAAGACAATACTTTAAAAGGCAGGAGTATCATTACAGAATATACTAACCTGGCAGCGTAACCGATCTTGATCCAACAGCGATTTAATTTTACTTTTGTTAAAAACAAATCTACAAATCATCCAAACCACATCAAAAATAGTTCCCAGTTTTTAATGGCGAATAATGAACCATTTCATTACGCACAAGTTCTAATTTTGGTATCGCATCACAGTAAAAAGATATTTTACCGCAGCGACTCATAAATGCTTCACACAATTTTTTCTCTGTAATATATTAACCTGTAACAGAGGGTATTCCCCTCCTAACCTTATGAGCAAATATGTTACTGAAGCATATCAGAATGTCGTATCTCTTCAGCAAAGAAAAGGGCCTCCCAAGTGATGCTTTTCTTTCCCTCCCATCCCCATGAGCAGACATATTTACGGAGTAATATAGAAAGGGACAAATTTCCCCAGCGGAACATATTAACCTGAAACAGAGTTGCGGCAGAGGGTGTTCCCCTCCCATCCCCGTGAATAAATATATTTGCTCAGCGCCATAGAAAAGGTTGTGAGCAGACATATTTACTGTAGCGTATAGGGATGCTTTTACAAGCGGAGTGAATATGTTCGCTCCCCCCTTTGACAAAAACTTGACAAACCATCGGAATTAGACAAAAATCATTATGTTATCAATAATAATCACATTTAAATTTTTAAACAGTGTTCCATTTAATCTCTCATGCTTATTATGATAGTCTCCTAAAAGTCATAAAGTAAGACATTTTGCCATTTTTTGCAGAGCGACCCAAGGCAATAATCGCAAATTTTTAAAATCATTTTCTTGTCTTCATGAGGTTTTAAGGTAAAGAGAAAACAGATATGGATACAAGGCTACCGATGGATCAGCATGTGGATATCCTTGCCATTGGTTTTCAGCCGAATGATGTTGAAATCGGCGTTGGCGGCATCCTGCTCAAAATGGCTCATCGTGGATACACCACAGTGATCTGCGATCTTCTTTACGCAGGGTTGAACCAGGGGGAAACTCAAGAAGAACTCTCAAAGCAGGCGGAAAAAGCCTCAAATATACTCCATGTATCGGACCGGATCAACCTGAATTTAGGGGAGTCCCATTTCGACCTGAGCATGAATCAGGCCGGAGAACTCGTAAAATGTCTCAAACATTACAGACCTGACATCATCCTGGCACCCTATTGGGAGGATTGGAATTTGGATCACTCCCTGGCCAATCAACTCATTCAAAAGGCCATATTTTTGGCCAAATCTAAAGGCACGGACAAGACATCCAAGTCCTCCAAATCCTCATGGGTTTTTTACTATCCCTTCTCAAAACCGATCATTCCTCAAGCCATAGTGAATATCACATCAACCTTTGCCGGTAAGATAGAAGCCGTCAAGGCCTATCAATCCCGATTCAAGGAAAGGCCCCCTCTGGCCCCTCCATCTTCCATCTCATACAGAGACTCGGTTTTCCACATTGAGTCCAGGGCAAGGCATTTCGGATCTTTTATCAATTGCCGTTTCGGAGAGGGTTTGATCCTTGAGCGACCCGTCCCTATCGAGGACATCTGTGAATTCATTAATCTCTGATTCGTTTAGTCAATGAAATTTTTCCGATTAAATAGCAGATAGGTCTTAGTCTACTTGACAGCATATATCGGTCAGGCTAAGATTATGTTATGCATAACTTTATAAAAGATAAGGTCTATTTATATGAAAGCCCGTTTGGGAGAGATCCTTGTACAATCAAATATCATAACCCACGAACAACTCCTCCAGGCCCTGGAGGAGCAAAAGAAATCTGGCGGGCGCTTGGCCAATGTTCTCACCAAATTAGGTTTTCTTAAAGAGGAAGATGCCCTTTTTTATTTAAGCAAGCAGCTCGGAGTTCCAAGCGTTGATCTTAGAAATTTTGATATTGAGAAGGATGTCGTCGATATCGTCCCTGTTTCACTGGTCAAAAAATATCATTGCATCCCTTTGAATATCTTGGGAGACACCTTGACAATAGCCATTGTCGATCCGACAGATTATATTGCCATAGATGACATCAGTTTCTCCACAGGCTTTAATATAGAAACGGTCTTAACAACAGAATCCCTTTTTGAACAATCGGTTAACCGTTACTATAAAAAACAGAAATCAGCCAATCTGGATGTACTGGATTATGATCCTGACAATGAAGAACCAAAGCAAAAATCCCGATCTCAGGCAACTCATGAAGTCTCTGATGAGGAAATACTCGATCTAAATAACTTTGATAATATCGTTAAGGGGGCGCTTGAAAACGTTGAGGTCGTTGATGAAGAAAGCACTCAGGAAACCCTTACGGAAATGGACGCCCCGATTGTCAAATTGGTCAACGGGATATTACTCAAGGCCATCAACTCAAAGACGAGCGATATCCACATAGAACCCTATGAGAAGGCATTCCGTGTCCGCTTCCGGCTGGATGGCGTGCTTAAAAAAGTCATGGGACTTCCGCCAAAGATACGAAATGCAGTAGTATCAAGAATCAAGATTATGTCAAAGCTGGACATCGCTGAAAAAAGGTTACCCCAGGACGGCCGGATCAAGCTGAAGCTCGGGAAAAATTCCGCCATGGATTTTCGGGTCTCTGTATTACCAACCCTTTTCGGTGAAAAGGTGGTCCTGAGGCTTTTGGACAAGTCCAATCTGCAGCTTGATATGACCAAACTGGGTTTCGAACCCGACTCCCTCGAGAGATTTCAGGATGCGATTCACAGCCCTTACGGTATGGTACTAGTGACCGGACCCACAGGAAGTGGTAAAACCACGACCCTCTATTCAGCCCTCAATCAGTTGAACAATGAGGAAACAAACATCATGACTGCAGAAGATCCCGTGGAGTTCAATCTGATCGGCATCAACCAGGTACAAGTACATGAAAATATTGGTTTTACTTTTGCATCTGCACTCCGCTCATTCCTGCGTCAGGATCCGGATGTGGTGATGGTCGGAGAAATCCGGGACCTCGAAACAGCTGAAATTGGGGTAAAAGCGGCCCTCACCGGGCACCTGGTGCTTTCCACACTCCACACCAACGACGCTCCCAGTACGATCATAAGATTATTGAATATGGGTGTAGAGTCCTTTCTGGTGAGTTCTGCCGTGGTGCTTGTTCTCTCCCAAAGATTGACCAGAAAGATCTGTCCTGATTGCAAAGAAAAGATAGATATCCCCAAAGAACTCCTTCGCAAAATCGGTTTTACAGAAGAAGAGATAAACAAGGGCTTTGAAATCTATAAAGGAAAAGGCTGTTCCAAATGTTCCAATACGGGGTATAAAGGGAGATTGGCCCTTTATGAAGTCATGAAGATCACCGATCCTTTAAGGGATCTGATTGTACATGGCAGTTCCACCGAGGAATTAAGGGCCCTCGCCAGGAAAGAGGGCATGAGGACACTGCGAGAGAGCGGCCTGAGAAAGATCAAAGAGGGCCTGACAACCGTTGATGAGGTGCTCAGTGTGACGGCCTGAAACTTCAGCCAAAGTCCACTGGGTTTAGAATAACCATCGAAAGATTGAATGAAAAATGAGGTTAAAAAGATGTCGGATTTAACCCAGCTACTTCATGAGATGCTCCATCAAAGGGCATCCGATCTTCATTTGACCATCGGAATCCCTCCCCAGATGAGGGTGGACGGCAAAATCGTTGCCTCTTCCGATCCCCCTCTCTCCAATGATGATATCAGGGGAATGGTATTCAGCATATTGACCGAGGAGCAAAAAAAGAAACTCGAATCGGATCTTGAACTGGATCTTTCCTTCGGGATCAAAGGTTTGAGCCGGTTCAGAGCAAATGTCTTTTTTCAGCGCGGCGCTCTGGCCATGGCCATCCGAAGCATCCCCTTTTATATCCCATCCTTTGAGGAATTGGGGATCCCTTCCGTTATGACTACCCTATGTGAAAAACCCAGAGGGCTTATTCTGGTGACCGGTCCTACCGGCAGCGGGAAATCGACCACATTGGCTGCAATGATCGATTGGATCAACGGCCATCAACAAAAACATATTATCACTATCGAGGACCCCATTGAATATCTTCACAGCCACAAGAATTGTATTGTCAATCAAAGGGAGTTGCATGCCGATACATATTCATTCAAAAAGGCCCTTCGATCCGCACTCAGGGAAGATCCGGACATCGTCCTTATCGGAGAGATGAGGGACCTGGAGACCATCGAAGCAGCCCTGACCATATCGGAGACCGGACATCTGACACTTGCTACACTTCATACCAATTCCTGCATTCAATCCATCAATCGAATCATCGATGTATTTCCACCGCATCAGCAAAACCAGATCCGGACCCAATTGTCTTTTGTGCTTGAAGGGATACTTGCGCAGCAATTGATACCCAAGCAACTGGAGGATGGACGGGTTCTGGCCCTGGAGATCCTTATTCCGAATTCAGCCGTCCGAAACCAGATCAGGGAAAATCATATCCATCATATCTATAGTATCATGCAGGCAGGTCAGGCCAAACATGGCATGCAAACCATGAATCAAGCGCTTTTCAATCTTTACCAAAAACGCATTATATCCAAGGGAAACGCCCTTGGCCGTTCTACATATCCTGAAGAACTGGCAAATCTGATTCAGAATACCCAGGTCAGGATGATATAGAGGATATAAAGGAGAGGGGAAAGAGATGCCGGTATTCAAATATAAAGGTAAAACGCTTCAAGGCAAAGAAATTGAAGGCGAGATTACAGGAGATAACAAAGAACTTGTGATGGCCGAATTAAGGCGCCAGGCCATCATCCCCACCCAGATCAAAAAGAAACCCACGGAGATCAATATAAGCATCCCAGGCTTCGGGGCAAAGATAAAAGAGAAGGATAAGATCGTATTTACCCGTCAATTTTCAACCATGATCGATGCGGGCCTTCCCCTGGTCCAGAGTCTGGAAATCCTTGGCCAGCAGACAGAAAACCCGGAATTGGCCAAATATATCAAGGATATCAAAATGACAGTGGAAGGCGGGAGCACCTTTGCGGATGCCTTGCGCAAATATCCCAAAGTATTCGATCAATTATATGTCAATATGGTGGAAGCCGGTGAAGCAGGAGGTATTCTGGACACCATTCTTGCCAGGCTTGCCGGTTATATGGAGCGGGCGCTGGGCTTGAAAAGAAAGGTCAAGTCCGCCATGACCTATCCCATTGTCATTCTCGTTGTTGCTGTGGTGGTTGTCGCGGGTTTGCTTATCTTTGTTATTCCGCAATTCGCAGATCTATTCACAAGTTTTGGGGGCACCCTGCCGCTGCCTACCCGGATCGTCATTTTTATGAGTGATTTTTTGAAAGGATGGGGTGGCCTCTCCATTCTCATAGGAATCATTGCCTTTTTCATCACCCTTAAAAAGGTAAGACAGACGGAAAAGGGCAAATTATATATAGACAGGTTCATGCTTCGAACGCCTGTATTCGGCCCTCTGCTCAGGAAGGTTGCCATAGCAAAATTCACAAGGACCCTGGGGACATTGATGAGCAGTGGTGTGCCCCTTCTGGACGGCATGGATATTACTGCAAGAACCGCGGGAAACAAGGTCATTGAAAAAGCTGTTCAATCTAGCCGGACTTCTATCAGCGAAGGGAAAACCATTGCAGAGCCACTGGGGGAAACCCATGTTTTTCCCCCGATGGTGGTTCAAATGATCTCTATCGGAGAAAGCACAGGGGCCCTTGATACCATGCTTTCAAAAATAGCCGACTTTTATGATGAAGAGGTCAATGCCGCTGTTGAAGCCCTCACCTCGATGTTGGAACCTTTGTTAATGGTCTTTCTCGGAGGCGCAGTCGGATTCATACTGATCGCCATGTATATGCCGATTTTCGGATTGGCCAATCTCATAGGTTAAGCATACGAATTTGAAAATCTTCATGGTCAAACTTGAAGGAATGTGATCAGAATCAGAAAAAAATGTGTGCACAAAATTACAGTCTCTCTGCCACTTCAGTGAATCAATTCAACAAGAGTAAAATACGGTGGCTCATGATCTGCAGGGTAATCTTTCTGACCATTATCCTCGGTTCCATTAGTATCGTGCAGTTCCGACGCGTCAGTACCAGCTTCAATCCCTTTTATGTCCTCATCGCCGTTACCTATCTGCTCACCATACTCTATGCCGTGTTATTCCACTATATGAATAATTTCATCGTGCTTGCATATATCCAGATTGTGGCGGATGTTTTGATTGAGGCATGTCTGGTATATTTCACCGGCGGTATCGAGAGCACCTTTTCCTTCATGTTTATCATCACCATTATCACGACCAGCATTGTGCTCTCCCGCAGGGGAAGCCTGATTATTGCCTCCATGAGCAGTATCCTCTATGGTCTGCTCCTGGATCTTCAATATTATGGCATCATATCCTTCCCTTCCGGCTATACACGCAATACTACGTACCTCAATAGCAACTATGTCTTTTATACCATCTTTGTGAATATATGCGCCTTCTTTCTCATTGCCTTTTTAAGTGGCTATCTTGCTGAATCAAGAAAAAAGATCGATCAGGAGCTGATTGCCAGGAAAGAAGACCTGTTGGAACTCAGGGCTTTTAATGCGGACGTTCTAAAAAATATCCGTTCAGGCTTGGTGGTTACGGATCTCAACGGAAGAGTCACACTCGCCAATAAGGCAGCCATGGAGATTATTCCCGTTCAGGATTATGAAAAACATATCTGCTTTTGGAAGGACCTCTTCCTTCCCATAGATTTTCAGGAAACGCTCAAATTGCTCGAAAAGGATACAAATCAAACATTGACATACAACGTATTCATCAATAGCCGCACCCGAGGACCTCGTTTTATAGGGATGAATCTCTCTTTCATTCAAGATGCACAAGGCAAAAATAAGGGCACCATTACCTGCTTTCAGGACCTTACTGAATTCAAAAAGATGGAAGACCAGATCAAACAGGCGGATATTTTGGATACCATCGGGGGTATGGGCGCGGGGATAGCACATGAACTACGAAATCCCTTGGCTTCCATCAAGGGGTCCATCGAGCTGCTCGCCGAAGGGATCAACCTGGATGAAGAGCAAAAAGCACTCATGGGTATTGTGGTCAAGGAATCGGCCCATTTAAATAATATCATTAACGATTTTCTAACCTATGCAAGGCCCAAACCTCCTAAATTGGAAAACTGCGACATTAATTCTCTAATCAATGACACAATGACCATGTTGAAAAACGGGGAGGATTTTAAAAATAATAATATCAAGATATCCTTAGATCTTGAGCCCAAAAATTCACATCTCAATTTGGATATCAATCAGATAAAGCAGGTATTCTGGAATCTGGCTATTAATGCCTGCCAAGCCATGCCGGAGGGAGGGACCCTCTCCGTGAAGAGCATTACGAATAATAGCAGCAAGAACACTTATAAAATTATTGAATTCAATGATACAGGGGTCGGGATACCGGAAAAACATATCAAGAGACTCTTTCACCCCTTTTATACGACCAAAGAAGGAGGGACAGGTCTCGGGCTATGTACGGCCTATCGTATCATTGAAAGGCACGGAGGTAAGATAGAAATTGAAAGTGAACCCGGGCGGGGAAGCTCCTTTAAGATCTACCTGGCATTATTTTCAACCACAGGGATGACATGTTAAACTATAGGAAGGTTCCGCGTTGATTTATAAAACAAAAAAATGCAAAATGAAAGAGATAGAAACATAAAAAGAGGGATTAAAAATTAATGGATTCGATTCTGATTATAGATGATGAAAAAAGCATGTGTGAGTTTCTCTCTATAATGCTCAGAAAAGAGGGATATCGGGTCAAGTACGCTACAGATCCGAGAGAGGGATTAAAACTGGTTCAAACGGATATCTTTGACCTGGCCATAATAGATATGCGCATGCCCGGAATGGACGGATTGAGTGTATTGAAAGAGGTCAGGCAAATCAGCCCTGAAACGGCAGTCATCATGATTACTGCCTATGCATCCACAAAGACTGCCGTAGAGGCGATCAAGGAAGGGGCTTATGATTATCTGACAAAGCCCTTTAAAAACAACGACGAGATCAAACTGATCATCAGGAATGCACTGGAAAAGAAAAGGCTTCGTGAAGAAAATATCATCCTAAAAAGAGAACTTTCAACCAAATACAGGCTGGGAAATATTTTGGGCAAAAGCAACCAGATGAGGGAAATTTTCTCCCTCATTCAAAAGGTTTCAAACAACCGCAGCACAGTCCTCATCACAGGCGAAAGTGGCACAGGAAAAGAATTGGTTGCCAGGGCCATCCATTTCCAAAGCAGTCAAAGGAATGAACCCTTTGTAAGTGTCAACTGCGGGGGAATGCCGGAAGGTCTTTTAGAAAGTGAGCTGTTCGGACATGTGAAAGGGGCATTCACCGGTGCTATAGCCAATAAGAAGGGCCTTTTCGAGGCGGCCCATAAAGGGACCCTCTTTTTGGATGAAATCTCTTCAACCCCTATTTCCTTACAGATAAAACTCCTCAGGGTTTTACAGGATCAAGAGGTCAGAAGGGTCGGGTCGAATGATGGGACCACTGTGGACGTGCGCATCGTTGCCGCAACAAACAGTGATCTCTCAGAGGCTGTGCAGGAAGGGGCCTTTCGGGAGGACCTTTATTACCGCTTAAACGTCATTCCCATAAGCCTGCCCCCTTTAAGGGAGAGAATCGGCGATATTCCCATTCTTGTCACCCACTTTCTCGAGATCTATGCGAAAAAAAACGGATTCCTGGAGATGGATACCAAACCCTCCTCCGAAGTCCTTCGAATCCTCTCCGAATACAGTTGGCCCGGGAATGTGCGGGAATTGGAGAACGTCATCGAGAGGGCCGTTGCACTCGGTAATGGCATATGTCTGAGATCGGAGGACTTGCCGGACAATATTCTCTATCCGGTTTATCCGGCATACCAATCCACAGATATGGATATGGACAAGGGTGTCGATCTGGAAAAAGCGGTCACAGAAATGGAAACGAGGCTTATCTCCCAAGCCCTCAAGAAGACCCAAGGGAATAAGAGTAAGGCTGCTGAATTATTGAATCTCAGTTTTCGATCCTTCCGTTATAAACTTCAAAAGTATGGTGATCTGCTGGAACGGTAAGAATAAAGGAAGGATTTTCTGCTATCAAAGGATGGACCGAGGGAGTTCTGACGTGTCCACCTCAGCCACCAGGATCTTTGATACACTCTCATGACCACCTAAAAAGGGCGTCAGCTTCGCCACTTTCTGATGAAATTCCCCAATACAATCCCTTTTCAAGGGCTTCCCGGAAGGATATCTGGCATTCAGAGGATCGATAAATCTCCCATCCTTCTTCACCCGGTAATCCAGATGCGGACCTGTGGAAAGTCCGGTGGTGCCAACATAGCCTATGATCTGTTTCTGGACCACTCTGTCTCCTTTTTTCAAGCCCTTGGCGAATTTGGAGAGATGATTGTAATACGTTATATAGCCGTTCATGTGCCTGAGTTTCACCTGGTTACCATTATTTTTATCATAGCTTTTTGATAGGACCGTTCCATCGGCAACCGCCCAAATGGGAGAACCATGAGGCGCAGCGAAATCTATTCCCAGGTGCGGTCTGACACGGTTTAAGATGGGATGCATCCGATGATGGCTG
This sequence comes from bacterium, assembly GCA_049472295.1. Lineage (GTDB taxonomy): Bacteria > SZUA-182 > SZUA-182 > DTGQ01 > JAFGSM01 > JBLIRM01. The sequence continues at coordinate 11,303 of JBLIRM010000053.1, forward strand.
AATCCGGAACTGATGTATTTGTAGCTCAATGGGGCCCTCAAAAATGCCCGCCTCAAGGATATACCGTTTAAATCAAAATAGTCCCCATGGTTATCCCCATAATCAAAATAGAATCCCCTCAGACTGCCTGTGACCTGGCCATCGTACATGACTGCCAGAATCTTGCCGTAACCGATCGGTTCATCCCCTTTAAAAAACCGTTCAAACACCATACCGAAGGAATCCCCTTCCCTGGCCTCATGCTGGAAATCGATCTTCCACTCCAGGATCTCTGCGAAACGGACAGCCAGAGCCACAGGGTAACCCAGTTCCTGAAACGTGGAAAACAGCGATCCCCTGATCTTTCCCGAGATATTCACCCAATATTTGGAAAGTTTGATATTCTCCCGCCAGACATTCCAGGTATCCTCACTATCCTTGCTCAGGCAGTAAATCTCAACAGGGCCCTTCTGATATTCGAACCTTTCGATGTCTCCTTCTTTTGTGAGGGTCAAATGATAGGTGTCTCCCGGCCGGCTCTGATAGCGAAAGCTCAATAGAGGATCCAAATGGTCCGCTATCAACTGGATATTCCGATCGGAAATCCCCTCTTTGTGCAGGCATTGATATATACTCTCCCCATGCCCGATCTTCCCTGCCAGGTGTCGCTCGAAAAAGGATGGGTGGGGAAAGGGACCTTCCAAGATATCACTCTCAGATTCAGAGGTAGAGACCTGGCTCTCCTCGGATGAGAGATCGACCTCACATGATTCCGATTGTTCATGGGAATTGGGATTTTCGTCAATCTCCCGACGGGATCCGGTAAACCATTTGAATAATAATAAGAGAGAGAAGGATAAGACCAGGATATAAATATAACGGGGTCTTATCTTACGACGTTTAGACTGCTGATTTTTGAGTTTTTGATATGGATAATATAGACCCATGGGTCAATCCTGAATCAATTTTCGAGTTTTTTTCTGAGAATCTCATTGACAAGCTTGGGATTCGCCTTCCCCCGGGTGATCTTCATCACCTGCCCTACCAAAAATCCCATGGCCTGACTTTTTCCTTGTCTATAATCTGACACCGGATCGGGATTCTCCCTGAGGACCTTTTCGATCGTTTTCTCTATTTCGGATGTATCGGTGATCTGAACCAGGTTCTCCTCCCTAACGATCTGATCGGCCTCTTTCCCGCTTCTGAACATCTTTGAAAAAACTGTTTTTGCGATCTTGCCGCTGATCTGCCCATCCTCCAGCATCTTCAGCATATTGGCAAGACTTTTAGCCTTGATGGGAGAATCCATGATATTGAGGTTCTCACGGTTCAACTCCCTCATGAGTTCCACCATAATCCAGTTGCTGACCAATTTCGGCCCATTAAAAAACTGACAGCACTCTTCATAATAATCGGCAAGCTCAGCATAGGAAGTCAGAAACTGGGCATCATAGGATGGGATGCCATACTCTTCGGCCAGCCTTTGCTTTCTGGCCTCGGGCAATTCCGGCAGTGTCTTGGCCACCCTTTCGATCCAGGCCTCATCGATTTCTAACGGCAAGAGGTCGGGATCCGGGAAATAACGATAATCGTGGGCCTCCTCCTTGCTCCTCATGGGAAGACTGAGCCCTTTCTCTGCATCCCAGAGGCGGGTCTCCTGGACCACATTCTCTCCCCGGTCGATGGTTTGAATCTGACGTTCAATCTCGTATTCCAATGCACGCTGCACATTCCTAAAGGAATTCATATTCTTGATCTCTGTTTTCGTACCCAGTGCATCCTGACCACAGGGTCTCACAGACACATTCGCGTCGCACCGCAGGCTACCTTCCTCCATGTTCCCATCACAGACCTTTAAATACTGGAGGATAGCCTTTAGATTTTCCAGCAGCAGTCTGGCTTCCTGCGGGGAATGAATCTCAGGTTCGGTTACGATCTCCATCAAAGGTACACCGGTTCTATTGAGGTCCACAAAACTCGCATTCTTGTCGGGACCATCCCCATGGATAAGCTTGCCTGCATCCTCTTCCAGATGGATCCTGGTCAGACCGATTTTCCGTCTCCCCCCCTCCTCCAGATCGATCTCGATATACCCACCCTCTGAGAGTGGCAGTTCGTACTGGGAGATTTGATAGGCCTTGGGAAGATCGGGATAAAAATAGTTTTTCCTTGCAAAACGGCTGAAAGAAGGGATGTGAGAGTGAACGGCCAGCGCCGTCCTTAGAGCAAACTCAACAGCCTGTCTGTTGAGAACCGGGAGAACACCGGGAAATCCAAGGCAAACGGGGCATGTTTGAGTATTGGGAGGCTGTCCGAACTTTGTGCTGCATCCACAAAAGATCTTTGACTGCGTGAGAAGCTGGGCATGGATCTCGAGACCGATGATGCTTTCATATTTCATGCTTGATCTTTCTCCCAGAATCTTTGAGGCCGTTTCAGATCCAGGGCCTGCTCCAGGGCAAAGGCCACTCTGAGCACCCTTCCCTCTTCAAAGGGTCTCCCCAGAATCTGGATCCCCACAGGAAGTCCCTCATCAGTAAAACCACACGGGATGGAAATGGCCGGTATGCCGGCCAGATTTGCTGAAATGGTAAATATATCATTAAGGTACATCTGAAGCGGGTCCGTGATATTTTCTCCGATTCTAAAGGCGGGTGTGGGGGTGGTTGGGGTGATTAAAACATCGAACTTCTGAAAGGCCTGGTCAAAATCCCTCTTGATCAGTGACCTTACCTTTAGTGCCTTTAAATAATAGGCATCGTAATAGCCCGAACTCAAGGCATAGGTCCCCAGCATGATCCTGCGTTTGACCTCCAGGCCAAAACCCTTCCCTCGGGTGAAACGATACATCTGCCCAAGATCCTTATGATCCATGTCCCTGAAACCATATTTGACACCATCGTAGCGTGCAAGATTGGAACTGGCCTCTGCTGTTGCAATCAGATAGTAAGCGGCAATGGCATAATCGGTATGGGGAAGGGAGACATCTTCCACATCCGCACCGATCCCGGCAAGTATTTCCAGTGCCCCCTGAACATTCACAGAGACTGCTTGATCCAGCCCCCCAATAAAATATTCCCTGGGTTTTCCAACCTTGATGCCTCGGATATCATCCACCAAAAATTCCTTATAATCAGGCACAGGCATCTCTATAGAGGTACTGTCTCTGTGATCCTTTCCACTGATAACGGAAAGGAGCAAACCACAATCCGTGACATCTCTGGCAATAGGGCCGATCTGATCCAATGAAGATGCATAAGCCACCAGGCCGAACCGGGATACCCTGCCATAGGTTGGTTTTAAACCCACGACCCCGCAGAATGCCGCAGGTTGACGGATTGAACCTCCTGTATCGGATCCCAGGGCTACAGACGCCATATCTGAAGCGACAATCGCTGCAGAACCGCCCGATGATCCACCCGGCACCCTTTCCTGCGACCAGGGATTGGCCGTGGGGCCCCAGCATGAGGTCTCCGTGGAAGAGCCCATGGCAAATTCATCCATATTGCTCTTGCCCAGAATGATGGCCCCTGCATCCCGGAGTCGCTCCACCACACAGGCATCATAAGGAGGCATAAATGGCTTTAATATATTGGATGCACAGGTTGTCCTGATCCCTTTGGTACAGATGTTATCTTTAACAGCTATGGGGATCCCTGCCAAGGGCCCCATTGCAGAATTTTTATTCAACGCTCTATCAATATCTTCGGCCCTGGCAAATGCCTCTTCGGGATTTAAAATCACATATCCATTGATCTTGGAATCAATCTGGTCAATCCGATCCAGATAGGACCTCACCAGCTCTTTGGAACTGATCTTTTTTTTCTGAACAAGTTTTATCTGATTGTGAAAAGGCTGGGTACAAATGTTATTATTCATATGATACTCAAAATAATATCTTATTTTGTTTATAAAAACAGCCTATTAAGAAGTCAGAAGGGCTTCCACTGCCCTTTGGGTTGCCGTTCGTTAGTGTATCAAAAAACCCTCTGAGAAAGGTCTCAATATTTTTTATTCCAGACTTTTGAGACACACGGCCCAAAATAATCATTTTGCTGAGGAGGATAAAACTGAAAAAAAATCTGAAAGAAAAAAATCGAGGGGACAACTCGAGCGAGAAGATTAACCCCTCACTTTGTTGCCCCCTCTTTAAACAAACATTTTAGAGAATGTCTTTTAAGCCTTTTCCAGGTTTAAATTTTACAACCTTGCGGGCAGGTATCTTTAATTCTGCACCTGTCTGGGGATTACGACCCACTCTGGCCTTGCGATTTGCTACCGAATATGTCCCAAAGCCGATTAGGGTAATATTCTCACCTTTCTTCAGTGCCCCCTTGACTCCGTTGACCATAGCGTTCAGTGCTTTCTCTGCCGCAACCTTGCTGATACCAGCTTCACCTGCCATCTTTTCAACCAAATCTGCCTTATTCAACCCCATCCCTCCTTTCTTGTTACTTGATGTTTAATACAATCATGTAAAATTAAAGGATAATAACACCCATGTATTTAGATACTATAACCCTTAAAGGTTGTCAAGTCTTTAAATCCTTCAAAATTGTTTCTACGTCTATTTCTACAGGCAAACAATATATAAATATATGATTTTAATGATTTTTAAAAATTTAAATCAAATTAAAAAATTTCTAAAAAAATCCCCTTAAATCCTCCGGCAAATACTTTGAAATTGCTTATTTCATTTTTTCCCAGGGAAAATCACCCCTTTTGAGGTCATTGTTCAAAAAAAAATGACTGCTCTATGATGCTGTACATGAGAACCAAAAAGATGATATGATAATCTCATGAATAAAAACAGAGACATTACGAGCACCCTCATACTGATTTTTATCCTGCTCATTATCTCAGGCCTGGTATTTTATCTATTTTTTTATCAAGGTTCGCAACAGGCATCCAATCCTGAGTCAACCAAAACAGTTCAGGTTCCCCCATCGTCGACCACGGATACCAAATACAAGGGGAGAAGGGTCTATATTATCGATCCGCGGGCAAAGATCCGGTCTGAACCGGATTCCAATGCTACGGTTGTGGCTGAAAAAAAGCGGTGTGAAAGGCTTACTGTCATAGGGGCATGGGGGGACTGGTTTGAGGTGGATTATGATTCCGGAAAGAAGGGCTGGATACTTAGAGAACAGGTAAGTGACAAAGATCCATGTAAAAAGAAGCCTGAGAAGCCTTCAAAGGACGATAGCACCTATAACGATTATAGCAGCACCTCAGAAGAACCCCAATCCCTGGATCAGACAAGGGCGGATATGGATAATCTGATCGCATCGATAAACCAGCTTGCTGTAAATCAATTCTCACAAGAAATGTTCACAGGATTTGAGATCAGGGATGCCGGGAAGAAATTGACCTTATATGTATCCAAGGCCTGGTATATTCTTCCACCTGTTCAAAAACAGATATTATTTAATCGGGTGGCAATAACCTATGCCCAGCAGACCTGTTTTTATAAGATCAGGACCGAATGCAATGCGGATGACTTTCCTACGATCAATTTCCTGAATCCTGACAATCGTGAAGTAGCCAGAATGGCAGCCCATCAACCACTTCAAATCTTTGAATAAATAAGTTTTCTTCACTATTTTCCGATGGAATCATATCAGCGGCTTACCTCCGGAAACACCTCCAACTGAGACACCACCGGGAAGGCTGCTGCCAAGGCCGCCACCAGGTGTGCCACCGCCGCGGAATCCGGGACCAGTGCCAAATCCTCCCACACCTATGCCAGTGCCCATGGTTGCAGGAACCATCGGCACCGGCACATTCACT
>JBLIRM010000054.1:0-16861 GCA_049472295.1 bacterium
GAATGAGGCCATCCGGGACTGGGTGACCACGGTTGAAACCACCCATTATGTCATTGGCTCCGTGGCAGGTCCCCATCCCTATCCCATGATGGTCAGGGATTTTCAGGCAGTCATCGGCAGGGAAACCAGAAGGCAATTAAATGAGCTGGGGGAAAAGCTCCCTGATTATCTTGTGGCATGTGTGGGCGGCGGCAGCAATTCCATGGGGTTGTTTTACGATTTTTTGAAGGACGAGCATGTGAGTATGATCGGCGTGGAGGCCGGGGGATTCGGGATCGAAACAGGAAAACATGCGGCCCCTCTCTGTCACGGAGGCATCGGCGTGCTTCATGGAAGCAAGAGTTATCTGCTTCAGGACGAGGACGGCCAGATAAAGATCGCACATTCGGTTTCCGCGGGATTGGACTATCCAGGCGTGGGACCGGAGCATAGCTATCTGAAGGATTCCGGAAGGGTGAGCTACCATGTGATCACGGATCAGGAGGCCCTGGAGGCCTTCCGGTTATGCTCGGAACAGGAGGGGATCATACCGGCCCTTGAAAGTGCCCATGCTCTGGCTTATCTTAAGGGGCTGGCGCCTTCTCTGGAAAAGGAGAAGATCATCGTGGTGTGTCTATCCGGCCGGGGGGATAAGGATGTCCAGCATGTGGCAGAGATCCTCGAGGAAGAAGATGAATAGGATCACCCAGGTTTTTGAAGCAGCCCGAGCAAAAGGCCGGAAGGTCTTTATTCCTTTTGTCACAGCAGGGGACCCCGATCTGGAGGTGACACGGAAACTGGTGTTGCTCCTTGAGGAAAACGGCGCCGATATCATTGAACTGGGCGTCCCCTTCTCGGATCCTCTGGCCGACGGGCCTGTGATTCAGAGGGCTTCGCAGAGAGCCCTTGCCGGTGGTATCAACCTACGAAAGATATGCCGGTTTGTGCAGGAGCTTCGAAAGGAAACCAAGGTGCCACTGGCCCTGATGAGTTATTACAATCCCATCCTGCGACTGGGGCTTCAGGAATCGGTTCGAATGATGGTGGGGGCCGGGGTGGATGGATTGATATGCCCTGATCTCCCTCCTGAGGAGGCCGAGATACTCATCAACCTGGCCAATGAAAGGGGTATGGCCTGCATATTTTTCCTGGCTCCTACCAGCACTGAAGAGAGGATAAGCCTGGTAGCGGAAAAATCAACAGGTTTTATCTATTATGTGTCAGTGACAGGCGTCACCGGGGCAAGAAGGGAGCTTCCTTCAACGATCAAGGCACACTTGAAACAAATCCGTTCCATCACAGACAAACCCGTTGCCGTGGGTTTTGGTGTATCTAATCCCGAACAGGCGGCAGAGATTGCTTTATGGGCGGATGGGGTGATTGTCGGAAGCGCCATCATCAGAATGCTTGAAGAGGATGAATTTTCAGTGGAGAGTATCCGACGTGTGGGAGAATTTGCATCTCGAATGAAACAATCAATGGAGGCCAAGTCATGATCAAACAGCTTCAGAAGGAAAGAACTCCCCGGATTCGAATTTGGTTTTGTTTGGGCCTGATAATAGCCTTTTTGGGCATTTCGGGCTGTGGGTGTTTAATGCCTGATGTACCATGTGTTCCAGGTGCTCGTCAAAATCGATGCCTATGGATCGCGAAATAAAGGTGTCGATCGGGAATAAACAGAAAAAAAGTCGGTCCGTATCCTTTTTCCTGACCCTTATGCTGTTGATGGTACTGGCCTTTTCTTTTTTCTCCTGCAGCAAACGGGAGAAGGTTCTTACAGATCAGGATCTCTATAACCGGGCCATGGACTATATGGGCAGGGAGAAATACCTCCGGGCCGGTGAGTTTCTGGACCGGATGGAAGAGGAGTATCCGGAAAGCCCACTTATGGCGAAGGCACGCCTTAACCGGGCGGACATACATTTTAGGCTCACAGAGTTCGATGAGGCAAGGGCGGAATATGAAAGATTTCTTAATCTTCATCCGGTTCACGCCCAGGGAGATCTGGCCAGATTTCGGGTGGCCATGACCTATTTTGAGCAGATTTTGAGCCTGGATCGAGATCAGACCTCAACGATCAGGGCCCTGGAGGCCTTTGAGAGATTTCTAAAGGAATATCCTAAAAGCCCATTCATCCCGGAGGCCAAAGATAAGGTATCCATTTGCCGGCTAAGGCTGGCAGAACAGGATTTATATGTGGCACGTTTTTATATAAAAACAGGATCATATCAGGCAGCCAGAGGAAGGCTTCAGAAGATCTGGCGGCTCTATCCTGAGATTCCGTGGAGGGATGAGGTGCTCTACCTCCTTTCACAGACATATGAGAAAGAGGGAATGGTCGATGAGGCCGTCCATGTCCAGTGTCAGCTTTATAAAGAGTTTCCCAGCAGTCCATTCATAGAAAATATCCAGGATTCATGCCAAGAGACCGGCTCAGAAAACTGACCATAATCTATCCCATTTTTTTTATCGTCACTCTCTTTCCGGGGTGTAATCGGATTCGCTCATCAAAAAAGGATACGGAAAAGGAGATCAAGCAGATTCTCCTTTTAAGGGAACAGTCAATGGAAAGCAAGGACCTTTATCGATATATGCAGTGTATATCCAAAGATTATGAGGACAAAACCGAGACCTATGCAATGATAAAGGAAAAGATGCAAAAGAATTTTGAGGCATTCGATATGATCGATCTTACCCAGTTCAATCAATCGATTTATCAGGAGGGGGATCGGGTGATGTTGGTTCAGGATTTTGAGCTTTCGTTTGTCATGGCGGGAGAACGCGATTATGTCAGAGGCAAGGAGAGGATATTCTTTGAGAAAAAGAATGGAACCTGGAAGATCGTGAAGGGGTTATAGATGAAAGGTCACGGGATATTTCGATTTGGGATATTTCCCCTGGTATTTCTTGTCTTTTGTTCTGTGATGGGCCCTGGATCAACAGCACGTTCCCAGGACACACCCTCCGAGGGAAATGCTGACCAGGAAATAGGGAAGGTCCATGAGGGAGGCACCCTCACCATAGCTTGTCCGGAGCATATCCGCACCCTGGATCCCCAGAAGGCGGATTTGAAATCGGAGAGATGGGTTATTGAGCAGATATATGATGGACTTTTTGAATATGATCCGAATGATCGGATTGTGCCTGTGCTGGCTGCGGGTTTCCCTGAAAAAATCGGGGAGTATGAATATCTTGTCGAATTGAAGACCGGATTGAAATTTTCGGACGGCACGGAACTGGATGCCAATGATGTGGTGTTTACCTTGAAGAGGCTTCTGAATCCTGCCACTCAATGTCCCACCAGGGAGCTTTTCAGAAACTTAAATGCAATAGAGGCCACTTCGAAGCGGACCGTAAAGGTGACCACCGGGCCGGACTGCCCCGATTTTCTGGAGTTGCTGACACGCATGGAGGCGTATCCGCTATCCAGCGAGACCGTGATCAAATATGGAAACCGCTATGGCCGGATTGCTTCTATAGGTGTAGGTCCTTTTCGCTTGAAGGAATGGGACCGGGAAAAGGAGCTGATTCTGGAAAGGATCTATGCGTACCCAATGGCTCAGCCCTTTCTTCACAGGATTGTCTTTCGTTTTCCAAGCCCCGGTGTGGATCCGTTACGTGAACTTAGACTGGCGAGAAACGAGCTGGTTTCGAATCCTTCACCCTTAAATGCATCAAGGCTTTCTTCCATTTCGGCCTATAGAGTGGAAAGCAGCCCCGGACAAAGAATATGCCAGATTTATCTCAATCCGGATCAATATCCCTTTGACCGGCCGGGTATTCGAAGGGCCTTTTCTTTGGGGATCAATAGGCAGGAGATTGTGAAGCATGTTTTTTACAGGTTTGCCACATCTGCGGATTCATGTGTGCCCCCGTGGCATCGATATTATGATCCGAATGGGAAAATCCAGTCATATGATCCCAACCAGGCATTGAAGATCCTCGCGGGGGAGGGATTTGGCAATGAGTTTCCGGTTTCTTTTTCCTTGATGTACACCGATGAAGAGCCATTTCGTTCCATAGCAGATCTGATCAGGGCACAGGTGTCCCTTATAGGCATACAGATCCATAAGGTGCCGCTGGCCAAAAAGGACCTCTTTGATTACGTCTACGGTCGTGGAGAACGGGACAGGTCCCTTTTTCAGGCAGCACTGGAGGACTGGGAAGACTGGCGTGGCGGAGGCGGTATCGATCAATTTACCTGGCGCCTTTACCACTCATCCTCCCCTGAAAGCAAGCTTGGGGGAAAGACCTACCTTTGGGAACAGGACCTGGAGGCAGCCATCAGGTCCTGTGATCCTGACATCAGAAGGGCCTTGTTTAAAAAAGCCGTCATGCAGATCGATCAGAGCATGGTCTCTGTTTATCTTTGCTATCCTCACAGGATATGGGCTGCCAGGAAATGGGTCAATGGTGATTTTTACAATTCACTCGGACATCTTTTCTTGGAGAAGGTTTGGGTCCGATGACCCCCCTTTTGGCGATCCGTGGACTCAAGACCCATTTTTTTATATCCGGTGGTGTGGCCCGGGCTGCGGATGGGGTTGATCTCACCCTTTATAAGGGAGAAACCCTGGGATTGGTGGGTGAATCGGGTTGCGGCAAGACAGTCCTAGCGCTTTCCATCATGCGGCTTGTGCCTGATCCGCCCGGAAAGATCATAGGCGGTGAAATCCTCTTCAAAGGGCAGGATCTTTTAAGACTCGAGCCTGAGGCCATGAGAAGGATCCGGGGCAATGAAATATCCATGATCTTCCAGGAACCGATGACCTCGCTGAATCCCGTTTATACCATTGGTGATCAGATTGCTGAGGCCATTAAACTACACCAGAATCTGGATCATAAGAGGGCAAAGGAAAAATCCATAGAGATCCTGGATCTTGTCGGAATCCCGGATCCCTCAAAAAGGTTCAAAGAATATCCTCACCAGATGAGCGGTGGGATGAGGCAGAGGGTGATGATTGCCATCGCACTTTCATGTCAGCCGGACCTTTTGATTGCTGACGAACCCACCACTGCCCTGGATGTGACGATTCAGGCACAGATCCTTGAACTGATCGAGTCATTAAAGAAAAAGATCGATATGTCGGTGATCATGATCACCCACGACCTTGGTGTTATTGCCGAGACAGCCCAGAATGTATCTGTGATGTATGCAGGTCATGTGGTTGAAGAGGCCCCGGTTCGTGAGCTGTTTCATAATCCTCTGCATCCCTATACCATCGGACTGCTGGAATCTCTCCCCAGATTGAATGAGAAGAAAGAAAAACGGAAAAGACTCAAGGACATTCGGGGAATGGTCCCTGATCTGCTCAGCATGCCTGCAGGTTGTGCCTTTGAACCCAGATGTGACCGGGCAGTCAAACATTGCAGCGAGGAAGCACCGGTTCTCAGAGCACTCGAGCCGCGGCATCTGGTGAGTTGTTGGGAGGCACACGTGTGAGCGCAGTGCAGCCATTACTCCATGTCCAGGACCTGGTCAAGTATTTTCCCATCAGAGGGGGTATCCTGTCGCGGGTCAGAAAATGGGTCAGAGCAGTGGACGGGGTCAATTTTTTACTCCCCAAGGGGGCCACATTAGGGCTTGTAGGGGAGAGCGGCTGCGGCAAATCCACGATTGCCAAGGCGGTTCTCAGGTTGATCGAGCCCTCATCCGGCCGCATCCTTTTTCAGGGTGAAGATATCCTCAAGATGACCTCCAGCCGGATTAGGCTCTTAAGGCGGAAGATTCAGATCGTATTTCAGGACCCCTATGCCTCCTTGAATCCCCGAATGACTGTAGAATCAACCATCGGAGAGCCACTGGCAGTTCATAAGCTCTTTCATGGCCGCAAGGAAAGGAGAAAGAGGATCGCATACCTCCTTGAAAAGGTCGGACTCTCTTCAGACATCATAAAAAGATATCCGCATGAATTCAGTGGCGGTCAGAGGCAGAGGATAGGCATTGCAAGGGCGCTCAGCCTGAATCCCGATCTGATTGTGGCTGATGAGCCTGTCTCCGCGCTGGATGTCTCGGTCAGGGCGCAGGTGATTAATCTTTTTCAGGACCTCCAGGAGGAATTCGGATTGAGTTATTTGTTTATTGCTCATGACCTGAGCCTGATCCGTCATATCAGTGATTACGTGGTTGTCATGTATCTCGGAAAATTGGTTGAAAAGGCCGAGGTTGAGAGAATATTTGAATCACCCCTTCATCCCTATACGCAATGTCTGATTTCAGCGGTCCCTGTCCCGAATCCCGATATACAGCCCAATCGAATCGTTTTGAAAGGGGACGTGCCTTCGCCCATATCTCCTCCCTCGGGTTGTCGTTTTCATACCCGGTGTCCATACGCCATGCCTGTATGTTCCGAAAAGGAACCTCTTCTGGAAGAGGTAAAAAAGGGACACATTGTTGCCTGTCATCTTGTTTCCGGAAGGTCCTGACCGGATTCAAATGGATTTTTTTCACCAAAGAGCACACAGAGATAACAGAGATTATGTGTTCTCTGTGACCTCCATGGTTAATTGCATTATTTGGTTTAAAAGCAGTTTTCGGTTTTAGAGGTATATGCATATGTCCATATTTTTAAACAAAGATATCCTTCAGAATTTCAATGATGCAATCCGGAAGGAGTGGTTGGAGACCAATGGCCTTGGCGGTTGGGCGAGTTCCACCTTAACCGGGGCCCATTCAAGGCGTTATCATGGGTTATTAGTTGCAGCAATGCAACCTCCGGTGAGACGTATGGTACTCCTTTCAAAGCTTGACGAAACCATCGAAATTTCAGGGAAATGTTATGATCTCAGCAGCAATGTTTATCCAGGCACCGTCTTTCCAAAAGGGTATGAGCATTTGAAAGGCTTTACAAAGGATCTGTTTCCTGTCTTCGATTTCAGGGTGGCCGGGATTCGTATCCGCAAGACCATTGTGGCTGTTCATGGTGAGAATACCACCTTGATATTTTATGAAATCCTTCATGCGCCTTCCCCTTTTTCTCTTCAACTCCTGACCCTCTTTACCGGGCGGGATTGTCACAGTCTGATACATGCCAATGATGCCATTTGCAGAGAATCGTCATTTAAAGAGGGTACCTTCCATATCCGGGCTTATGATGATGTTCCTGATCTTTTTATTCGAATACCGGGGGCTGATTTTAAGGCATTGCCCCGGTGGTATTATCATTTTGAATACCTGGAGGAAAAGAAAAGGGGCCTTGATTTCGTAGAGGATCTTTTTAGCTATGGTGTTTTCCAAAACACCCTGAGTAACGGGGATTGCGTGGGGGTGATCATATCTACACAGGATCCTTCAGGCAGAGATCCGTTCGATCTGTATGATCAGGAAAAACACCGGAGACTGGACTTGTTGAAGAAACTGCCTAAATCGGACAAATTTTCGAAAATGCTCGTACTGGCTGCAGATCAATTTGTGGTTCGCCGCGAAAAGGACCTGAGAAGCATCATCGCCGGATATCATTGGTTTACAGACTGGGGGCGTGACACCATGATCGCACTTCCTGGTATTACACTGGTCACAGGTCGTTTTGAAGATGCCAGGAGAATCCTGCTTGCGTTTGCCCGTAGCGTGAGTCAGGGGATGCTGCCAAACCGCTTTCCGGATACCGGTAAGGTACCTGAGCATAATACGGCGGATGCCACTTTATGGTTTTTTATTGCGATTTATAAATATCTTCAATATACAGAGGATGAGTGCTTTGTGAGCAGCGAATTGATGCCTGTTTTAGAGGATATCATTCGATGGCATGATCTCGGCACACGTTTTCAGATTCACACTGATACGGATGGCCTTTTATGTGCCGGCGAGCCGGGTATACCACTGACGTGGATGGATGCCAAGGTGGGGGACTGGGTGGTTACCCCCCGGCATGGCAAGCCTGTGGAGATCAATGCACTTTGGTATAATGCCCTGAAAATCTATGCTTCGATGGCCATGCGATTTCATCGGAAGGAATGCGCTTTAAAATATGAGAAACGGGCTGAATATGTAAAAAAGAGGTTCCTGGATGTCTTTTGGAATGCGGACATGCAATGTCTTTATGATTATGTGGATAAGGATTATCAGGAAACTGCCATACGTCCCAATCAGATATTTGCCCTGAGCCTCCCTTTTTCTCTTTTATCCAAAGAAAGGGCAAGGGCGGTTTTGCGTGTGGTTGAAAAGAGACTTCTGACACCCTTCGGGTTGCGCAGCCTGGATCCCAGACACCATGATTATGTCTCTCGCTATGAAGGGGATCGATTGGCGAGGGACGGCGCCTATCATCAGGGCACGGTTTGGGGTTGGCTGATCGGACCATTCATTACTGCCCTTGTTCGCATTAAAGGAGATATTGCAGGGAAAAAACAGGCTGCGACCATTCTGAAAGGCATGTCTGCCCATTTCAAGGATGCGGGGATCGGGACCATCTCCGAGATCTTTGATGCCGAGTCTCCTCATGAACCGAGAGGCTGCATAGCCCAGGCATGGAGCATTTCGGAGGTCCTGCGGGCTTATATTGAGGATGTATTGGACTAAATTGATTCAGCCGCCCAACGGGCGACTCAAATTAATCATCACCTCACCCACCGCAATCCGGCGCACTTGCTGCGTTATACTGAGAAATCACCGATGATTCGGATGACTGGGAAGAAGAAAAGCCCGAAAAAAGGGTATTCTGGGCATAAAAGAGGGTTTGATAACTGTTGCCTAAAAAACCGAATGATGGAAAGTGAGAACCTGCCAGGGGAAGACCGAATGAAGGAAATGAATACGAAAATGAATGATAGTTCGGTATGCTGTAACTCGAGAGATTTTGGAAAGGCATAAACGGCAGGATTGCCTGTGATGAGGAGTTGGTTGTATTTTTAGAACTCTGGGTGCCGGATTTTTTTAATTTTGGGATCTTTAGGGGGTCAATCTTTTGTGTTATAGGCAGTCCGAGGTCCATCCAGGCCACTGAATCATGCTCATCATCGATGCAATCGCTGCAGCTTTCGGCCTTGTGTTCAGAATCCACACACACAATACCGAGCCTTCCGGGATATCCTCGATACCCGTTATACAATCCCTTGTAACCCGATCCTTGCACACCACCGCGACCTCCTGGAAAACTTGCCATCTCTTTTAATATATTATCCACTTCGTAAATATTATTAAAACCCAGTTCTTCAGCACATAGGGCTGCATAGGTGCTCCGGTTTCCACTCCGGCATATGATAATCAATGCCTGGTCGAAATCATCACCGAATGTTTGCTTAAAAAGTGCATCAAAATCAGGATTATGCCTGTAAATGAGGTTCCCTTCTTCATCTGTGCCGTCCAGGAATTCCCATGGTATGAGATAGGCAATGGGATCTCCATCCCCTTCCAGTGCCGGACTTCCGACAAATACATATTCCTCCAAGGTCCGGACATCCACCATGCTGGCAGCGCCGCTGCTGACCATATCAAAGGCCTCCTGTGCCGTAATCAGATTGTATGCCTGCAGACCTTTCGTGACACAGAAAATTAATATAAAAGAAAAACAGAAAACCAGAATAGTGGAACCCCTTTTCTTCATGGCCAACCTCCTTTTGGCTTTGTGTTAACTTATTATATTTTTATATTATAATAGATTTATTAAAAAAGATTAAGCGTCCTTTTAATTCGCTGTAGCGTGATGGTATGTAAGGTTGAAGGCATATATGTATTATTATATTAATATATATTAATATATCTGTATTCTTTTGTCAAAAGGATTTTATTCTATGCATATGATTGTCAGTTGATTCAAGGAACTGGATCATATTCGGAAGGCTTTACTTCTTTTATTAAAGGAACCAATATGTCCTAATCATTATCTTCTTCTTTATTGTCATTGTTTCCATTAATCATCTTTTCGATCATCTGACTGATTTTTGGATTGGTGCACACCTCAAAAAACCTTCTGGATGTCCATTGTACGAAGTGGAAGTCGGATGGGTCCACTCGGGCCACCCTGGATTCCCGAATTAACAGATTTTGATAGCTACCGCTCAACGTGGGGAATCTTCCCGCATGGATCCATGTCTTTTCTTTCCATGGACCGGGGATGACGAGTTCAAAGCAACGGAGCGATATCTCATTGGACAATTTCACAAATCCCTCTTCACTCAGTTGAATCCCATTTACATTATATCGTATGAGTGATTTGTCCGGATCTTCCCGTTCCAACTCCTCATCTGGGACCGTCTGAAAGACATAAAGATTGAAAGGAAGGTTTTTGTCGGCAAAGAGTTTGCGTGCAGCTTTGGAACAGCCTGAGAGACGGTCGGAGTGATTCAGGGCCGGAGAGATCATGATACGGTTATCACCGTCAAACAAGAACATGGGCGATGAATCACGAAAACAGATACCAATACCCAGCTCCAGGATGGGGAGCTTATTCTTGATGCATTCCTCATTATAACGCCTGATAATGCGAAGCATATGCTGAGCCAGTCCACAAGCCCTGGCCACACTGTATAGTTTCTTGGATCCCGGTTTTTCAAAGATGGAGAGGATATAAGCATCACCCTCCACAAAGATCTTGGTGGCATCATACAGTGGCAGGATCTCACTGATGGGAAGGAAGAAATTCATGCTGAAATGGGAGGCGGGATTGAGTCCTCGCTCGTTCATGATCACTGTGATTTTGGTCGATCCGCGGACATCAGCCTTTAAAACCACATGGCTCGAAATGCCTCCTTCCTCCCTTTTTTCTTCATCCGGCAGGAAGAGTTCATAAAGGGTCTTATTGACCTTGGAAAGCTCAATAAACTCATGTTTTTCAAGGAGATTGACCTGGTCCATCAAATTGATCATGTTTTCGTAATTTTTCCGGTCACGAAAGTACCTGGCAAAGTCAATCATGAAATTGAGAAGACATTCCTCCTTTGATGTTTTGTTTAAAGATTTGATTTCTTTGACTTTGGTCTTTAAAGGTTCCAGATTGACCTTGCCGGGATAGAAACGTTCGAGTTGCTCCACGGTCTTTTTTCTTTCTTTGGAATCAAGGACAAAATTGATGACTTGACGGGAATTTAAAGGTGGTGCGTACTTGGGGATAACGGGAATCATCTTGTTGGATGTGATGATATGGTTCACCAGTCCGGCCTGATCAAATTTGCGATACAGAAAATTCAGAAGTTCGTGTTGAAGCTTGATTTGATCCTTCTTGAGCTGAAGGGCCTTTTTGGAGACACTTTTTTTCCTTTTCGCATCGAGATAATACTCTTCGGACCGGAATACATCGAAAAGGTTGCGGATATTCTCTATGTTGCAGATCCATTTCTCGAGCTGTTTATTATATTCATTCCGAACAGTACTGGCTGCATCCAGGGCATTTTGGTATTTTGTCCTGGATATTTCAATGCGGTTATCCAATTCCTGGATCCTTTTTGTGACGGATTCCAGATTGGCCTCTTTCCTCTTCTTAAAAAGGAAGCCCTTCCTTCCGTTTTCCTGTTTTTCTTTGGATGCCAGCAGAAGATCCCTTTGACTGGTTAATTCACTCAAATCCCTTTCCATCGAGGGGATGATCGACCGTTTTTCTTCAACAGCCTTCACTTCCTTGCTATCACTGTCCAATTCACTGAAAATATCGAAGATGAAAGAGACCAGAGATTCATATTTGTCCGGATCGTCCGCACGATCCCCTAAGATGAGATTATATTGATCCATCAACAGCCTCTCATTATGCACCTCGTCGGTTTGCAGGAGGGGATTAAAAAAGAACTCTGCCGGGATGGATTCATGTTCACCGAATAATGATTCCAGCATTTTATTCAAATCCGTCTTGTGGATTCTCTGCATGGAGTCAATCAGTTCGCCAATGATATCCTTATAGTGAACCTTCTTGGACTTCTGGATATCTCCCATCTTCTGGGTCAGGCCATAGGTGCTCTTGGGTGTATACCCGTGCTTGGTTTCCAAATACTTAATGGAATCCTTCAGGTGGTCTATGAGACCGGAGAATTGATTTTGAAATTCCTGAATAATGAATTTGATGATGGAGACATTGGCCAAGAGGTAGATCTCGAAGTTATGCTCGGTATTTGCCCGGTTGAGCATATTTTTCATCACCTCGGCATATAATTGCCTGAAAGCCTCCTTTTGTTCCTCTTTTGATGCACGAGTGTCAAGACCGGGCAGATCAGAGATATCGGCTTTGTCTGACAGAATGCGTTTAATGATCGCTGTGGTTGCTTCATGAAAACCGGGACTGATGAGGACATCGTGACGGATATTGTCCACCCCTGGAATAAGCTGATCCATACGGATCTCCAAGGAATAGTTTTCCAGGTGAAAGGTCCTGAGATTTGGTAAAGGCTTTTGTTTTTTAAAAAAGTTCAGCATCCTAATTATTAATCGGTTTAATGTTTTTTTCTCCCCGATCTCGGATACCTTAAAATATGATGGCCTCGTAAAAATTCCAAAAAATGTCATTGCGGAATGCCAAAGCCCCGAGCGAAGCGTTGGGGGAAGCAATCTCGCATCTCATATCTAATTGTATTTATTAGATTGCTTCGTAGCTACGCTCCTTGCAATGACTCTATAAATTACTTTTTACGAGACCATCAAAATATAATCAAAGCCACGAAAGGAAAAAAGGGGTTATTCCTATTCCTCCGGTAAGGATGTGTCCCTTATCCCATATCGCTCCATTTTGTTCCGTAATGTGTTTCGGTTGATTCCCAAAAGAGAGGCCGCCTGCACCTTATTCCCCGATGTCAGCCGGATGGCCCTTTCTATCATTCCCTTTTCGATGATTGACATGACCTCCAGCCCGGGGTTTTCTCTCACTGTTTCATTAATCCTTTCAAACAGTCTGTCGAGGAGGGTTTCCATCTCATCCAGCAATTCTTCCGCAACCCTTTGATCAGCCACTTTTGCGGATATCATCTGGGCCGGCAGGTGCTCCGGCAGTATCTCATTTCCCTTACAGATCACAATGGCCCTTTTAATGGTATTTTCAAGCTCCCTAACATTTCCGGGCCAATGATAATGCATCAAAATGACCATGGCATCCGGTTGGACCGCTGCGACCTCCTTCTGCAAATCGATCCTAAATCGGGAGATAAAATAGCGGATCAGCTCCGGGATGTCCTCCCTTCTTTCCCTCAGTGAAGGTAGTTGTATAGTCACTACATTCAGCCTGTAATAAAGGTCCTCCCTGAACCATCCCTCTTTGACCCCTGCTTCCAGACTTTTATTTGTGGCTGCGATCAGCCGGACGTCCAATTTTATGGTTTCCGAGCTCCCCAGACGCTGTATTTCCCCCTCCTGGATAAATCGCAGGATTTTGGCCTGGATATGTATGGGCATGTCCCCGATTTCATCCAGAAAAATCATGCCTGTATGCGCCTGTTCAAATCGGCCGATCCTTTTGTGTTCCGCTCCGGTGAAGGCCCCTTTCTCGTGACCGAAAAGCTCGCTTTCAAGGAGGTTTTCGGGGATGGCCGCGCAATTGATTGATAGAAAAGGCCGATGATTGCGCAGGCTGTGATGATATATGGCTCGGGCGACCAGTTCTTTTCCAGTGCCACTCTCACCCGTAATCAGGACATTGACCTCCTTTCCTGCAATCTGTCCGATGATTTTGTAAACCTCCTGCATTTGGGGAGAGTTCCCCACAATACTCTCTCCTTCCCAATGCTCACGTTTACCCGTATGATAAGAGACAGGGTTTCGGATGGCTTTGGCAGTCTGAAGCGCCTTCTGAACGGTTTCCCACATCTTGGGGATATCGAATGGTTTCTGAATATAGTCAAAAGCCCCTAATTTCATGGCCCTTATGGCCCGATCTGTAGTGCCGTGGGCGGTCATCATGATGACCTGCTGCTGGGGTTTTTCATGCTTGATGGCCTCCAGGAGATCAAGACCTGATATGCCGGGCATCACGATATCCATCAGGATGAGATCAGGCAAGGTTTCCTGTTTGAGTACTTCCAGAGCTTCA
Organism: bacterium; assembly: GCA_049472295.1. Classification (GTDB taxonomy): domain Bacteria; phylum SZUA-182; class SZUA-182; order DTGQ01; family JAFGSM01; genus JBLIRM01. Next base: position 13,920 of record JBLIRM010000054.1, read on the forward strand.
CGGCCATTGCGAGCTGTCACGGTCTGGATGCCTTTTTCTTCAAACATCCGTTTCAAGGAATAGCGCACACCTCTGTCATCATCCACAATGAGTATAATATCCGACATGATTTAAACCCTCAAAAATTTAGTTCAATGGCAAGGTAATAACGAAAAGACTCCCTTTCCCCTCCACGCTCTCCACAACCATCCGACCGCGATGGGCATCGATGATCCTTTTGGTAATGGAGAGACCCAGGCCAATCCCCTCTTCCTTTGTGGTAAAAAAGGGTTCGAAAAGCCTTTTTCGTATCGGTTCCGGGATACCATCCCCTTCATCCTTAAAAGCAATATGAACCCCATTCTCATGGAAAGAGGTGGATATAACCAACCTCCCCCCATCCGACATTGCCTGCATGGCATTCAGTATCAAATTGAGAAAAACCTGCCTTATCTGGTCTCGATCCGCAGAAACGGCAGGTATGGAAAGAAAGGACCTTTCTATATGTATATCATGTTCCTTCAATTCATGGGAAATCAAAAGAAGGGTATCATCCAGAAGCCTGTTAATATCCAGGGTTTCCTTCTTGGGTTGACTGGGACGTGCAAAATCCAGGAATTGTTTGATGATCTGATTGATCCGTTCGATCTCGTTTTCGATTACAGCGATATCCTCTTTTCGCATGTCCTCTCCGGAAAGCCTTTCCTTTAATGAATGAATGAGCACCCGGATACTGGTCAAGGGATTTCTGATCTCATGGGCCACGCCCGCGGAAAGCTGCCCAAGGGCGGATAGACGGCTTGACTGGATCAATTGCTCCTGGGTCTTTTTAAGATCCTCTGTAGCCCTTTTCACCCGTTCTTCCAATTCTTCATTGAACAATTTTAATTCGTTGTATAGCTTGGCATTTTCCAGGGCCAGACCTGCCTGGTTCGCAAAGGTGATCAGGGATTCCACCTTTTCTTTGGTGATGATCTTGTCCTTGAAGATGTAATCTGCAGAGACGGCCCCCATGATCCGGTCCCTTCCCTGCAAAGGGACGGCCACAAAAGATTTGAGATTAAAGAGCTTTTTGAGCTCGAAATTCACCCTGGGATCGTGCATGGCATCCTGGATCACAAAGGCCTTTTTATCGGAAATGACCCTTGCAATAATACTTTTTTTCTTGTCCAGGGGCAAGGTGATCAAAGGGATCATCTCCTGATCGATACCAACAGCCATCCTGCATTCCAGGACTTTCTCCTGCTCATTGACCAGATATAACCTGGCCCGGTCAAAACCGATGCTGTGGGTGACCCCTTTCAATATCAGTTGAAGGATCTCATCAAGATTCAAACTGTGCATCGACCGGCTGATCTCATGGAGCGCAGAGAGTTCCCTTACCCTCTTTAACTCGTTGAAGATCAATTCCTGTTTCTTTTGGAATTCATCAAACATCGGATAGGAACTCATCATATGCTCGCTGTAATCCAGGCCACGGATCTCTTCTTCCACAGATACCCTCAGGCCGATCGTCTTGTGGATGAGATAAAATACGGCCAGAGCCACACCAAAACTCCAGGCAAAGACCGCCAGAATCCCCACCATTTGAATGACCAGGGATTTTATACCCCCTCCGAAGAAAAGACCCTTGTATGCGATCCCGAGGCTGTTTCGGCTGAACTGCGCCTGGCTGAAAAGCCCCGCTGCCAGTGTGCCCCAGATCCCGTTCACCCCATGCACGGATATGGCGCCTACCGCGTCATCCAGTTTCAACTTCTCAAATAGTTTCAGGGAGATGGCCAGAATGATGCCGCCCATAGCACCGATCAGGATGGATGAGAAGGGGTCCACAAGGGCCGATGTGGCCGTGCTGGTGACCAGCCCGGCCAGGACCCCGTTCAGAGTCAGTCCCACATCCGGCTTTCCCCTGGTGAACCATGTGTAGAGCATAATCGCAATGGAACCGCTTACTGCTGAAAGGATGGTATTGATGGCAATGAGGGCTATACTGGGATTGGTGCCCGAGAGCACGCTCCCTGTATTGAATCCGAACCATCCGAGCCACATGATAAACACGCCCAAAGCCACAAGGGGGATATTGTGCCCTGGGATTTGAATGGGATGCCCCTTTCGATCGAATCTGCCGATCCTGGGACCCAGGACAATTATGCCTGCGAGGGAGACCCATCCCCCCAAGGAATGAACCACAGTGGCACCCGCAAAATCCATCATCCCCAGTTTCGCAAGCCAGCCGCCCCCCCAGATCCAGTGTCCCACCACGGGATAAATCAGGGAACTGACGATCAGACTGTAGACAAGATAGCCGATGAATTTGGTCCTTTCAGCCATGGCGCCGGAAACAATCGTGGCAGCGGTACCTGCAAAAACGACTTGAAAGATAAGGTTGGCAAACATCCAGTTATTGATCCCCTCACCGATTTTCATGTGGCTCAAAAAGAAGTCCGAGGTCCCAAAGAGGCCGAATTTGCTCACTCCGAACATGATTCCATAACCGATCAGGAGAAAAGCCAAGGAGCCAACCGTAAAGTCCGAAAGGTTCTTCATGACGATATTCCCGGCATTCTTGGCCCTGGAAAAGCCAACCTCCACAAGAGTGAAGCCTCCCTGCATGAAGAATATCAGAAACGCGGATATAAGGATCCAGATGATATCCAGTGATTGGGCATGGCGGGCAATGGCCTTGATATGGTCCGTGGCCATCGGAGAACCTAAGCCCTCCCCATACCCAAGCCGGGAAAGACATAGGAGCAGAAAAAAAATGAGGAGGATCAACCATCCCTTTTTGATCTTCTCATAAGGATTTATGTTATTATCCATAATCATTTTTCGGCTGCTCGGGGTTATGCCTTTCGGTTCTGGGTTAACTCGTATACATCCTGTACGGCTCGCTTCGGGCAAACCGCAAAGGCGCTCAGGGTTATGCCTTTCGGTTCTGGGTTACCTCGTATACATCCTGTACA
>JBLIRM010000055.1:0-16861 GCA_049472295.1 bacterium
GACGAATCCAGGCAACAATTCGCCCTTCAACTGGCAGGACTGGCAGACGTATTTGTCAACGACGCCTTAGGTTCATGGCAGAGCCATGCATCCACTGTTGATATTGCGGAGCTGCTACCCTCCTATGCCGGATATCTGATGCAGCAGGAAATCCTGAACCTGAATTATGTGCTGAACCCACAGCGACCCTTCCTGGCTGTGGTGGCAGGGGCAAAATATGACACAAAGATCGGCCCCTTGCATGCCCTGTATGAAAAGGTGGATCACCTTGTACTGGGCGGCGTGATCTACAATACCTTCCTGTGCGCCAAATACGACATCAAGGTGGCAGGTGTATCGGAAGAGGATATCCGGGCGGCCAAGGACCTGGTGGAAAGGGACAAAAAGCAGAAGAAGATACTGGAGCTTCCCTGTCTTGTGGAATCGGACATACTGGAAGGGAGGATTTCCGGAAAATATCGCACCATATGCACGGACGAATTCCAGTCAGGCAAAGAATATGGTTATTTCCTGGACATCGATCACACATCCTTCAAGGAATCGGATGTTCTGGATATCATCACCAAGGCAAAGACCATCTTTGTGAACGCAGTGATGGGATTTACCCCCCACTTCAGCGAAGGCTCCGAGGCCCTCGATCAAACCATTGACATGAACAGCCAGGCCATGAAGCTCTATGGGGGAGGCGATACACTCCAGGAATTCAAGAACCTGTGCCCTGGGCTTTATCTGGCAGTTCTGGACAGCAGCCAGTATTATTTCTTTACCGGAGGGGGGACCGTGCTGAAGGCCATTGAGGAGGGCACCCCTTACGGCCTGAAACCTGTGGACATATTGATGAAGGATGAGATTCCCAATTAAGAAAAGCAAATCTTATAGGATAAAAAAAATAAAACCGATCAAGATTTGTTTTTGCTCTGTAGAATAAGTATTGGCCATCCTAGTTATATACAAATGAGATAAAAATCAGACCATATGGATAATAACGTTTGACAATATTATCATGTCGCGTTATTATTAGTATATGATAAAAAGTTTCCTTTGCAAAGAAACTGAGAAGATATTTTCAAGAAAATTTTCAAGAAAATTTCCTAAAAACTTACAAAAAATAGCTTATAGAAAGCTTTTACTAATTGAGTCTGCAGAGAGGTTGGATGATCTTAGAATCCCTCCTGGCAATAGAATAGAAAAGCTTTCTGGAAAACGAGAGGGGCAGCACAGCATTCGTATTAACGACCAATGGCGAGTATGCTCTAGATGGCAAATGGGAGATGCCTACGAAGTCGAGATTGCTGATTACCATTAGGAGGGAATCATGAAAAATAATAAAATTCAACCCATTCATCCAGGAGAAGTTCTGCTTGAAGAATTTCTAAAGCCTATGGGAATCAGCCAATATAGGTTAGCTAAGGATATTAGTGTGCCAGCACGTCGTATTAATGAGATTATTCATGGAAAACGCTCTATTAGTGTTGACACAGCCTTGAGATTGTCTCGATACTTTGGTCTTTCTGAACGCTTTTGGCTGAATCTTCAAATACGTTATGATATAGAAATTAAAAAAGACAATCTAAATAAACGATTAGAGGATGAGGTAAAGGTTCTCATCTTAGAGAAAAAAAGCGCATAGTCCCCGCACAGTATCTGACCTGGTGGTATGAAAATGCCTTCTTTGTAAATCGGGCATTTATTGGCTGACCTCCGGAAGTGTAAACTTTTCTATATCTCTTGATATGGAAATTCACGACCGAAGGTTTTGGGAATCTTGCAACACAGGCCCAATCATGTTATAAATTTTTTCCGATCTGTTTTTCATCCTCATAAAGTGTTAAAATTCGTATGAATGTGCGCCCATAGCTCAGATGGATAGAGCGACGGACTACGAATCCGTAGGCCACAGGTTCGAATCCTGTTGGGCGCACCATAAAATATCAAGCTCTTTTTCGGTGATTTTTCTAATCCTTTTAATGCGGTCATAAATCAGTCAAATTTGACAATTTTTGTCTTTTACGGACAAAATTTGTCAATCTACCCGGCCACATGTTTACCTGTCATTTTTATAAAAATTCATTAAAAATAATACATTAAAGGCTTTAATGAATTTGGCACGGATTATGCCCTGAAGCTATAGTGCTGATTACCGGACAAAATTTGACTTTATAATGGAGGATAAAAGATAGGATGACATAGCGAATCCAAAAACATAATAAGGGCCACAAGGTCGTTAGGTTCTTAGGTACAACAGAGAGTCCGAACCTTTTGTCGGGATTATGGCAAAGGTCCTGAGGAGGGACCCCTGGAGAAAAAGGAGGACGCAATGAAGACCTTGAAGAAAAAACTGAATCTAACGGCTTTTTTATTTTTAGTATTTGTCTTATTTACCTTCTCGATCCATGCCAGGGCAGATGTGCTGGAAGTGGGGGAAGGCAGGTTTTACGAAACCATTTCGGAAGCCATTGTCAGCGCCTATGATGGTGATGTCCTCATGGTCTATGAAGGAACATATCTCGAGAATATCATTGTGGACAAAGCCATCACAATCCAATCGGAGAGTGAGGAGGTTTCACCCATCCTGATTCCCCAAAACAAAAGCAAACCCGCCATTGATATCAGGGCCGATGAGGTGAATATCATTGGGCTCACTATTCAAGGGAACCTATATCGGGGGATCCATCTCAGGGAAAGAAAATATTGTACTATTGCCAATAATAGGATTTTTAATAATCTCTTAGGTATAAATATAGAGTTCTATTCAAAATATAATCATATTCTGAACAATCAGATATCGGACAACACAATGGAAGGTATCCAGATATTGTCCAATTCACAATACAACCATATCGCGAATAATACCCTATCGGAAAATCCCCGTGGCATCTATCTGATGAATGCAAAGAGAAACTACATCTACAATAATGACATTACTGACAGCCGTGACTTCGGCATCACCCTTTTCAGCGCAAACGAAAACAATATCACGAACAACAGGATTTCACAGAAGAGCAAGAATTTCTGTATTGAGCTTCTCGCTTCCACCATGAATCACATCTCGAATAACATCATTACAAATGCCAAGAATTATGCCCTCAAACTGGATCCCTCCTCAGGGGGGAACCACATCTACCTGAACACCTTCATATCTGATTATGTAAAGTCTTTCAAAGTCATCAATACCTGGAAGTCCCCGGAAGAGATGACTTATATCCATAATGAGCTGATTCATACCGGGTATCTGGGAAACTACTGGAATAGTTATACTGGAACGGATAGCAATGGGGACGGGATTGGGGATTCAGTGCATTTGCCGGATCTAACCACACCGGATGAACAGGATGCCTATCCGCTCGTGGATCCCTTCGAGGACTACCAAATCCTTTTTTCTATCGACCCCAACCAGGGTTATCAGGATGAAACGATCGACGTTACAATCAAGGGGTCCAATCTTGCCGGTGTCTCAACCATAGACTTCGGCTCAGGGATCACGGTCAACAGTTTCCATGCGGAGAATCCCGCCCGCATGACGGCCAATATCATGATCGACGCCAGGGCAGCAATCGGGCCAAGGGATGTCTATCTGAGCACACCGATATATACAATCCCCATGGTAAACAGTTTCAATGTTTTGCCATCCAACCAGCCCCCGGTAGCTGATGCGGGCCCTGATCAGATCGTGGAAGCGGACAGGCTCATGGGGGCTATGGTCTCTCTGGATGCCTCGGGTTCCTCTGATCCTGACGATGATTCCCTGACATATACATGGACCTGGCAGGGAGGAAGTCAATCGGGAGAAGGCATTCAAGTGGTGCTTCCTCTGGGGAGCACCCTGATCCAATTAACTGTTGATGATGGTCTGGAGTCGGACATGGATACCCTAACTATCGATGTGGTAGATACCACGCCCCCTGAGATCATTTGTCCGGCGGATGTGATCCTGTCCGCGGATGTTCAATGTTGGGCTGTGGCAGATATCACAGCAACGGTTTCCGATATCTGTGATGCGAATCCAGTCATCAGCAGTGACAAATTATCCGGTTATCCATTGGGCGAGGCAATCGTGACCTTTACTGCAATGGATTCCTCAGGGAACTCCTCTTCATGTCAAACCCTGGTCACGGTGGAGGATAGAATCCTGCCCATAATGTTCAAAGCCTGTCCTGATGATATCATCATAGCCAATGATCCCGGGGCCTGCGGTGCTGCGGTCTCATGGACACCCCCCTCTTTTACGGACAATTGCGGCCTGGCCAGTGTCAGCAGTTCTCACCAGCCCGGGGATTTCTTCAATATAGATCCATCCGGAACACAGGTCATTTATACTGCCATGGATGAAAGCGGCAATACAACATCCTGCAGCTTCAAGGTTGCTGTCCTGGACAAAGAGGCCCCTGCTGTGAGCAATTTCCCTGAAAATATTTTAGTAAGCAATGATCCCGGGGCCTGCGGCGCTGTTGTCACATGGGCACCCCCCTCTTTTAAGGATAATTGCAGCCTGGCCGGTGTCATCAGTTCCCACCAATCCGGAGATTTCTTCCTTGCGGAATGTGAAAAGGATGCCCAGGGAACAATGGTAACCTATATGGCCACAGATGAATCCGGCAACAAGACCACCTTCAGTTTCACTGTCACTGTGGTAGATGATGAAAAACCGGCGGTGACGATCAATTCGCCGGAAGAGATGGTTTATTTAAATACCGAGGGCCCCATCAGCATTGAATATACGGTGACTGACAACTGTCATCCCGATCCCGATGTGAAGATGATCCTTGATAATCAGCCTGCCGCTGATCCGATCAATATCTGTGACCTGGCTTTCGGACCCCATAACCTCGAAATCACTGCCACTGATGGGTGCGGCAATGCAGGTTCTGCATCAGTGATCTTCCACATCCAGCCAGAGGCGATGTCTTTGAATGTCAAAAATCTGAACCTTACCTGGCAGAGCGATTACGGGAGATTCAGGAAAAAATGGTGGAGACCAAAAAAGGATCGCCTCCGCATCTCCGGTATGCTGGAGATCCCGGAAGGCTATCAACCTGCTGACCTGGAGTCCGTTCTCACAGTCCAACTTGGGATCGGAGATGCCTGGGGGAGAGATACCTTCTCCATGTACAACAAGGGGAATAAATATTGGTATTACTCAAAATGGTGGGACAAACAACCGGATCTGGAAACCCCGATAGAAATCAAGAAGTTCTGGATCAAATGGAACAAGAGGAAACCAGGGAAGGCCTATTTTTATCTGGATGCGGAACTCTCGGACATGGAAAAGGACGAGTCCGGGAAGATAGAGATAAGCCTGGTGATCCCCATCAAGGGCTGCGGCGATCTCCTGGGCGCTCAGTCAATAAATTGCAATATTTATAGAAATTACTGGTATTATTATTTCTGGAAGGATAAGAAGGATAAATAGATAAACGCGCAGAGAAACCCACAGCAGGGGCAGTGCTCTGCCCCTGCTGTGCATATAAAAGACTAATCCTCTATGCATACACCCGCTTCACAGATGCCTACCGTCCTGATGATCTGGTCATCTTCGGGCTCGATGCGCATACCTGCCAGTTCGCTTTCGATCACCCTTATGATGAGCTGATCCAGCCGGGTGACCACATAACAGGGGACAGTCGGCTCTTCATGCGGATTGCCCACACCGGAGTCATCGGTAAGAAAGAGATACCTGCCATGGGTGATACTGGACATGGCACGCATGATGAACTGGGCCGTATCGGCCACGCCGCTGGCAGCCAGTGAATGGATATGGATACCCATATCCCGAGCGGCCTTGGCCTCATTAAAAGCCGCAGTCAGGTTTTCGTCATGCGGCGGCGCATCCGCCACCAGGAAGAGCAATCTGGCCGTGTTGCCACCCTGCCACTGGGCACTCATGGCTTGGCCCAGGGCCTGTTCCATGGCCTCGGGATAGTCCCCGCCTGCGGAAGCCACCTGATCCTCAAGTGTGTCCTGCATCATTGTCAAGGAATCGGTGAAATCGAAATCCCGCACCACATATATATCGCCGATATCCCGGTATACCACCAGGCCGAATCGCATGGCCACCTCCGGATAGCTTTCCTGAACGCTCTGAATGATGTCCCTGAATTCAGCCGTGAGATACTGGTGCTCATCTCTCATACTACCGGTGGTATCCATGACAAACATGAGATCCATTGAGCCTGGGAACTGGGAATCGGCATCAGGGACGACAATGTCCAATATTCGGTTCTCATCCAGTTCATTCGTATTAAGGGCCACAGATACTGGGGATGATCCTCCATCAGGTCCGGTCACCTCAACCGTAAACTGCGTTTCGATGCCTGCCCCGTCAATGGTAGGGAAAAAGCGGAATATCCCATCGCTGCCCGCATGAGACTCGATCAGCGGCACAGAGGAGCCGTCCGGGAAGATGCGTACCAGGGCATTACTGAATCCCTGACCGCTTGCATCCTCGATGCGCAGGGTTACCCGATCGGCAACATATACGGAAGGAAGGACCTCGCTCGAATCCGATGCATATGAATCATTTAGGTAATCTATGAAAGCAATAAAGTTCAGGTTATCATCTATATCACCGGCGGTGAGTATGCCGGATTGCACCCCAGATCCACCGCTGCCTCCGCCTGATCCGCCGGATTCAGATGGTGCCGATGTTCCCCCTCCCCAATAACCGCCATAAGAGGCATAACCATATCCAGCATAAGATGTATAGCCAGCATATGTTCCAGAGGTGTAGGGACCACCGTAGCCATATGTCCCGGCATATCCGTAATATGACGGGATAAGGGATGTCCCAGCGGATGTGGATCCTCCGAGGAAATCAACCGACAGGCTGTCGATGCCACTTCTATAGGGTGATCCCACAACGGCCGGGAACGTGCTGACTGAAGGCATCAACCAACTGCTTAATAAACGTGAGTAATCTACCGCAGGAGTTCCCAAGGAATAGGAGGCAGTGGCAGGCAAGACCCCCAGAGCACCTGACCATAAAAGGGAATCCATAGCAGGGCTCAAACTGCTGAGGCTCGAAATCCCCTTAAACTCTGGAAAGGTGGGAAAGGTGGCAAACGAAGGCCTCACTGCAAATCCACTGAAGGGACTGAAGGCCGGAGTATTTGGATTCATGAGCATATGGGTTGATGGAAGGGTCCCCCACAGCGAAGGGATAGTGGATGCGGATATCCGGAAATCAGGATAAGTGATAAGCGAATCATAGAAGGAATGAAGGGGGTAAAGGGTGGAGAAATCCGGGACATCCGCATGTGCCATTGTTGAAATGACACATAAAATAAAAAAAATGATTATGATGGCTGTTTTGAATTTCATGGCATATCTCCTTTCTTGTTTGAGTTTTTTTCTTTTACCTGAAGCCATCAATGAGCTGTTGCTCCGGCATCACGCCTGAAACCTTTTAATCATGACCTATAAGACAAGGCATCCATGAGCGAAAGGGATTCAAAATGTCCGTCATATGAATAGACGTGCGCGATTTCTAATTTCCCCTTTCATTTCTTCTCTACCGCCTGGCTTTGACATTTTCGACTCTCTCATGCCCATGGTGAATGCCAAAAGCAAGGCTTAAATGATATTCGATATGATCCCCTTCTGAGGCATAATTCCAAGAAACAAATAATTACCCTTGATTTATTATTACAAAAATAGTTAAATTTAATAAGAGGTTATGTTTTTTTAGGATAGAGTCCGGCAATGGTTTTTATATCCAAAGCAGAGTATGGCCTAGTGATCGTTCCACCATGATATAAAAGAAATACCAAACTTTTGATCACCCAGGGGAGAAAGGTATGGGCGATACTTTAGAAAGAGGTTTTCCCTCGGCATTCGGAAACTCCCCCGAGGATTTCCTCCAACAGTACGAAGCCCTCATCTATAAGGTGATCTTCGAATGGACCAGAGAAAATTTTCGATTTGAGCCGGAAGACCTCTTCAATGAATTCTTCGTGCACATCGCGGATGACAACTTCAGGCGGCTGCGCACCTTTCATGGTGAAAGCCGTCCGACGACTTACCTGGGAAGTATCCTTCGAAATTTTATCTGCGACAAGTACCGAAAATTGGCAAGGACCCCTGTGAACAGTCTGAATGAGATAGAGGAAACACGTGGTGAGTGTCTTACTGCGGTTCCACCCGATCAGGAGGACATCTTCAGCACAGAACGCATTCATGAGGCATTCGAGGCCACCTTTTCCCGGCTCTCGAACCGGGAGAAACTGATCCTGGATCTTTCCATGGATGAAGGGATGCCTGCAAAGGAGATCGGAAACCTTCTCGGGGTTTCGGTCAAATCGGTCTATAAAAATGCGGAAAAGGTAAAAAGGATACTAAGGGAAGAATTGGAAAAAAGAGGGGTAGGGGAAAAATAAGATTTTCTTCGTCTATTGTGTTAGGACGAATTTTATTCAGGTGGTTTTTATTATAGAATCAACAAGGACAAATATTCATGGACAAATTGGATGATATACTAAATAGATATTACAAAAAGCTGAAGGGCGAGCTGATCCAAGCACAGAAAGGCTGCCCGCAGGAGGACCTTTTGTGGAAATATGCAAGGGGAGAACTGCGGGAAAAGGAGCGCGAGGAGATGGACGGTCACCTTCTGGCCTGTTCCGGATGTCTGGAATCCCTCAAGGTTATCCGGATGATCCTGCAGGCCCAGGGATCCGCTCTGGAGGTACCCGCGCATCTGCATGAAAAGGCAATGGAGATCCTGCAGGAAGCGCTCGGACCAAAGGGTGTACGGCCCAAGGAGGGAAAGATCATACTCAGGCTCTCCCTCCAATGGGACCATCTGAAAAATCGGATCACCCAACTGGTCTCTGATGTCGGAGGAATGCTCGTTTCCCCGGCGCCGGAGTTCCAGCCCGTCAGGAAGGCCCGTGAAGGGGAGAGCACGACCTTCCCTTATAAACGGAGTATCCCCTTGGACGATGGCACCCTTATGCTGGAGATTGACCGTTCGGGAAAGGGTAAAACCCTGAGCCTCGCAGTCACCCTGCAGGGGAGGTCCAAGGACAGGGTGTCCGATTTCCGGGCGATCCTTTATAAATCGGATCGCATACGTTCCTCCCTATACCTCAGCGAGCAGGGAACGGCCCTTTTCAGCAATATTACAGAAGGGGATTATTCTCTGGAACTGTGTGTCAGAGGTGGGTCTCTGGGGATGATCGAGATCTCCCTGAGTAAGGTGCAGCAATGAATGAAGAGACATCCCGGCAGAAGAGGAATGTCCTCGAATTGGCTTATCACGAGGACGGCAGGATAAGGCTGTCCCTGTCCGAGGCCAACGGTAAAAGCCCCATTGCCTTCTATCAGGAGACAGAGATAGCTATCGAAAAGATCGATGGTCTGGTGAAGGAGATCACCTATTACCTGAACCGGATCAATATCCTCAAGAACCCGGACCAGCACCTACTGGATGAGCTGAAAAAATCCTGTCAGCTCTTATACAACGAACTGCTCAGCCAGGAGATCAAATCGCGACTCCATACCACCCCCCTCATCAATCTGGAGCTGATCATCGATGAACAACTGGTCCACATCCCCTGGGAGCTGCTTTTCGACGGGGAGAAATTCCTGTGTGAACAGTTCAGTATGGGCAGGCAGGTCAGATCCCAGGGGGACAAGATAGCTGAAAATCCCAAGGGTGCCGAGCCGAAGTCCCGGTTGAATATGCTCATCATAGCCGACCCCACTGAGGACCTGGATGTGGCATGGAGGGAGGGATTGAGGATCTACGAGGAATTTCAGAGGAAGGAGGATCTGGTAAGGATCGTGCTCCAGTCCTCCGATCAGGTGGACCTGGATTTTGTGAAAAAGAACCTTTGGGACTATGACATGGTGCATTATGCAGGGCATGCCGAATATGATCCTGAGAATCCCAACCACAGCGGATGGATGCTTTCAGACGGCAAATTACTTGCAACAGATATCCTCAGAATGGCCGGTGGGAAGAGGGTCATGCCCAGACTCGTCTTCGGTAATGCCTGCCAATCCGGATATACGGAGAAGTGGGAGAAAAAAAAGGTGTATGCCCAGCAAAGCTACGGGCTGGTGCATGCCTTCCTTATGGCAGGTGTCCAGCACTATATAGGCACCTTCTGCGATGTGCCCGATGAGTATGGTGCCTGCATGGGTATAGAATTTTACCGCCACCTCCTGGCAGGTCACACTATCGGGGAATCACTGAGGAGGGCCAGGGAATCCTTTCAGAAAAATTTCGGCAGGGCGAGCTTCTCCTGGATCAATTATGTCCTGTACGGCCACCCGGGTGATTATCTGTTGAGCATCCCCCAAAAAGAGGATAAGCAGAGGAAAGAAATGGAACCTCTCAGGCCCCCTGTCCATCCGGAACCCGAGCTTACGTCAAGCGCAGTTCGGCACTCCCCCTTCTCCCTTCCCCAGAAGGACCGCTGGATAGGCACCAGTATGGTTGTGCTCCTGCTTTTGATCTTCGCAACCCTAGCGTTCTTCCTTCCCAGGGAATATTTTTGGGCGAAACCTGTGCAGGAGAATCAGGCCCTCACCATCTCCGATCTCAAGACCCGGAGGATCGAGGAACTCAAACGGCAGATCTATGAAAAGTTGAAGACCCGCAAGGAAGGAATGCCTTCACCGATAACACCGGCTATTGTTAAGGACGGATGGACATCCAGGCCTGTCGTGCTTGCCATTTTCCATATTCCGGGCGATGAAACCGAGCCTGTTCCGGAGTGGGCCATCCGCATAACAGATGACATCGAGAAGGGACTCACCCGGCTTTTTGTTGAGGATATGCGTATCAGGGTGGCTGAGCGGAAGGAACTGGACAGGCTCTTGGAAGAGAAGGACCTCGAGCTGTCCGATTTCTCTTTTAATGACCAGAAGGACCTATTCGGCAGGTTCCTTTTTGCCAGGGTAATGCTCTTTCTCACCCCTTATACATCCTCGAACGGCCTTTCCCTAACTTACAAGTTGGTGGATGCAGACACCGGGGAGATCAAAAACATCGCCTCGGAACTGTCGCTATCCAAAAAGGCGGACCTCCAGGACCTGGAAGAATCCATATACCGGGGGATCGCGGGGATGATCCGTTCACATTATCCCATCAGGGGGAGGATAGCCTCGATCAAAGAGAATATAACACTCCTGAATATAGGGTCAGAGGTCGGCATCACCCCAGGGGATGTCTTCAATGTCTATGAACCCGAGGACAGAGGACAGAAAATCGGCAAGATCAGGGTATTCCAAGAAAGCGTCGACCCTATTCAGGCCAAGTGTGAAATCCTGGAAGGAGAGGGATTCTCCCGAGGGTCACTGGTTGAAATAGCGGGCAGGTGATCCGTATGAAAATATGTTTTGCGATTCGGGCCAGAGGGATTTTGCCGCTCCTTTTTTCTATTTTCTGCACACTTCTTTTCCTTTCTTTTCTTTTTTCACCACTTTACGTTACAGCGAATCAAGATATGGTCAATCTTGGATTGGTTGGTCAGTGGAACGATTACGGGGATTTCCGTGCAATGGAGATATGGACCCGGGAAGAAACGGGGCCGGAGGGGAAACAATTGGTCACATACGCCGGATGCGCCACATCCAGGGGGCTTGCTATCTTTGATGTGAATAGCCAATCCATTTCCTCATTCATTCCCCTTTGTGAATGCAATGATTTAAAGATCGTGGCCTCCAATGATGGAGACGTAACCCTTGCATATCTGGCCTGCGGGGAAAAGGGCCTTTATATATTCAATGTGGACAACCCAAAAGTACCCTATTATGTTTCCCTGTGTGAGACCCCGGGCAGAGCGAAGGGTTTGGCCATAGAGGAGGCATATGCCTATGTCGCAGATGGGGAAAGCGGCCTGCAAATCATCGATATGACTCATAAGAACAGACCGGTGATTATCGGAAGCTGTGACACACAGGAATATGCCGAAAGTGTGGCCATCACGGATCATTATGCCTTAATTGCTGATGGTGACGGCGGATTATCGATTATTGATATAACCCATATGCAGATGCCGGAAATTATTGGTTGGTGCGAATTATCCGGATATGCATGTGATGTGGCCACAATGGATGCATATGCTTATGTTGCGAGCAAAGAATATGGCCTTCAGGTCATTGATATATATAACAAATCAGAACCGCAGATTGCGGGCCATTCCCATACCCCCGGATCTGCTCTGGGTGTGACATTAGCCGGGAGTTTTGCTTATGTTGCGGATGAGGAAAGCGGCCTGCAGATCATCGATATCACGGAAAAGGGAAATCCGTTGGCCATCGGAGGATTTATGACCCCGGGCGGTGCATCCGATGTTTCCATTGCAGGTAACTATGCCTATATTGCAGGATTCAACGGAAGTTTACAGACCGTCGATATCACCACAAAGACCGGGCCAAGGGTCATCGGAGGCTGCGAAATCCTCGAAGAGGCGGTTGATGCCTTTATTGCGGGAGACTTTGCCTATGTGGCGGACAGAAAAAAAGGCATCCAGATCTTTGACATATCCGACACGAACACACCGGTACCCGCAGGCAGCTTTGACATCAAAAATGGTGCATATGGGGTTTGCGTTGTGGATAATTGCGCTTATGTGGCTTGCAGAGGCGGCACACTGCAAATTATTGATATATCCGACAAGGATGCCCCGGGGATTGTGAAAATCTGTTCTACGGGGCTTTACTCCAGGCAGGTCTTTATTGATGGAAACTATGCCTATGTGGCAGTCGGAAACGAACAGAGTTTTGATATCAATGATCTGTTTAACGGCCTCCGTATTGTGGATATCCATGATCCCAACAACGCACATATTGTCGGAAGTCTCTTTACTCCGGGCACCGCCTTTGATGTAGTGACAGAAGAGGATTATGCCTTTATTGCCGATGGGGTCAACGGCCTTCAGATCATCAATATCACTGACAAAAGCAATCCGGTGTTTGCAGGGAACTGTAAAATCCCAGGCTCTGCAGTGGCTTTGGCCAGGTCAGGTGATTATGCATACATTGCATATTGGGGCGCCGGTTTTTACATTATGGACATTACAAATAAAAATAATCCGATTATCGTGGGAAGCTATGACTTTCATGGTCATGCAACAGACGTGTTTGTAGCCGGCGAATATGCCTTTGTTACGGATGCGGACGGCGGCTTGAGGATATTCGATATCAGCGACAAAAATGAACCTGTGCATTTGGGAAACTGTGGGACACCCGGGTCGGCCCAAGCGATTGCAATCGCAGGAAATCATGCCTTTGTTGCGGACTACAACGCCGGCCTGCAGATTATAGACATCGCCAACAAGGCTGGCCCGGAATTGGTAAAAAAAATCAGCCACTTCTATTATGCGTCTGATGTGGCCGTATTGGGTAACTATGTCTATGTCGCTGATCCGGGGACAGGCCTTCGTATTATCGATATTACACAAGAGAATGGACCCGTTACCGTGGGAAGCTATGCCACGCCAGGTTATGCGGAAGGATTGGCAGTGACCGGAAATTATGCCTACATTGCAGACTGGGATGGCGGTTTACAGATCATTGATATCACCATTAAAAATAAACCAGCGTTTGCCGGAAGCTGTGTTCTCCCAGGATACGCCGAAGATGTGGCTGTCGATGGGAACTATGCCTATATAACGGATGGGGATTTCCATATTATCAATATCTCGAACAAGCAGGACCCTCAGATCGTGGGAAAATGCGATATACTTATGGCCAGATATGTGGTTGTGGCCGGAGATTACGCCTATGTGGCCAGCACGTATACAGAAGGATATGACAAAATAAGCTCTCTCCGGATTATTGATATCAGCGACAAGAACAACCCACAGATCATGGGAACATGCGATGCCCCTGTTTATATAAAGGATATGATTATCGAAAATGACTACATTTATCTGGCTGACGGGAACGGTGGCTTCCAAATCGTAGACATCCGGGATAAAACCCACCCCAGTCCTTTGGGAAGCTGCAGCACCCCGGGCTATGCCGAAGGCATTGCCATCGCTGGGAGTCATGCATATATCAGTGATTGGGGAAGCGGGGTGCAGATCATAGATATCAGCGATCCGAACACCCCCAAAATCGTGGGGAGTCATAATACACCAGGCACGGCGCGGGACATTGCCATCGCAGGTGAGTATGTATATGTGGCGGATTGGGAAAACGGTATGTTAAAAATCAAGATTGACACGGATTTTTCCTCCAAGGGGAATCTCATCCTCATGGCAGGTGGCGGGGCGGACCAGGAAAGGGCCCTCTGGCCGGCAACCCGGGCCCAAACAAATCACGTATTTCAGACATTTATAAATCAAGGGTATGAATCTTACGACATCTGGTATATAAATCCCGTCTCCTTTAATGATCCGGACAATGACGGGATTTTTAACCAACTGGTGGTGGATGATCCCACACCAACTAAGGCGGAATTTCTGGATTCGATCGCCAAATGGGCCATGGAAAGCCCTAACCAAGGCCCCCTTTACATATGCCTCATTGGTCACGGGGCGGAGGACCGCTTTCAGATCATGCCCAACGAGGTGCTCAGCGCCTGGGAGTTGAAGGAACATATTGATCGGTTTCAAAATGGCTATGTGGATAATAAGGGCAAGGTATATGAGGGCACACACCGCCCGGTCGTTGTCATCATCGAATCCGCTGCATCAGGGACCTTTATCGACGATCTCCTCAGTGACGGCATAACGGTTATTACGTCAACCAGGGAGGGGCCATCCTATATCAAACCCGACCTGTTTGATTCCGATGCACTCTATAGCGCCCCTACACCGCCCGGAGATCAAATCAGGGCCTTTAAATCCTTTACTACTGCCCTCACCCACACCATCGAGCCATATCTCGCTCCCGGGGCCATATCCGATGAAATGTATCTGAGGGATGCATTCATAGGTGCGAGAGATGTCATGCAGTCATGGATCCTTGACGGCCTCCCCTTTTCCAACCAGGTTCCCCAGATGGCAGTTTCCGGCAGCGACATCATTTCCCTCGACTTTTCCGAGAATGGTGACACCCCTCTGGAACACCTGATGATGGATCAAAACAGCATCCATCTCCTGACGATCCTCATGAAGGATAGCAATTACATATATGCCCCCTTTCCCTTCCAGATCAGCTTCTTCTCATCGGACCCCAACATCATTGCCCCTGAAGAAATAGACATGACCTTTGATCCGAACGGCATTCCCTGGTATGAGATCAAAGCAAAGAGAAACGGGAATCTGACACTTACGGGTTTTCTTGATCCGCAGGTCCTTTCGATTTTCCTCTCAGCAGCAATCAATATAGATGTTGCACTTGACGATCCGGCATACCGCTCAAGCAAAGGGAAAAAGGCTGTCATCGTTGCCGGGTATAAAGGAACCGGCGATTATCTGTGGGAGAGCACCAACGCCATTGCCAACCATGCTTACCAGACCATTCGGGCAATGGGATACGCAAAGGATGATATATTTTACTACAACCCCTATCTCCTTCAGGATCTGGACGGCATCGGGGGATATGATGAGATAAGGGGTTATCCCCTATTGAATGCCTTGAATCCCGATTCCCCTTATTCCGCCTTCAGTGATATAAAGCAAAACGGGGCACGCGAGCTTTTCCTTTTCTTCGTAGACCACGGCAATAAGGGGTCTTTTTGTATGAATCCGTCTGAGACACTTACATGCTGCCAATTGACAGAATGGATCGCTGCAATTGCCAATCATGTGGAGGAAAGGATCGTTCTCCTTTATGATGCCTGTTACTCCGGGAGCTTTCTGCAGGAGATGGAAGAAGACCCCGGATATACCGATGCACTTGCAGAAAAGCTTTTGATGATCACCAGCACCGATCCCAACCAGACAGCATACTATCTGAACCAGGGTATGGTCTCCTTTTCATATCCGTTTCTGGACGAATGGTATTTAACCCACAGCATCATGGATGCCTTTGATTATGCCACACACTTTCTCCCTCACGAGGGACAGACACCTCTTACATCCGATCCCAACATCATTATCTCATGGGACCAGGAAAGGATCTATTATGTAGATGAAAGCAGGCCGGTGATATTCGATCCCAATGTATCCCGAAACCAGGGGATACTCCGAATCAGCGCTCAGGCCTATTCCCTCACCGGAATCAGCGAGGTCTGGGCAATAGTGGAGGTCTCTCATGTCCAGAAAGACGGAGGGGGAAGGCCGGTTACCGACATCCCCGTGATTTCCCTTGGCCTCGATTCCGACCCCAATTTTCCTTACGGGGGCAGTTATTCGGTCAGCATCGACGATCCATATCCCCATGAACCCCGTTACAACCTGATCCTTTATGCACAAGACAGCAGTAAACGACCCAAGGTGACATCTCACAAGATAGCCATTGGTCATAAAAGCGAGCACAAAACAGTTGCCCTGATTCTTTCAAGTGCCCCAGATCTTATTCCAGAATATGAAAGAGAGGTGCTGACAACCCAGTTGGAAAGGGCTGAGGCCATTTTGAAAAGCAAGGGATTGACCGAAGGGGAGATAAAAAAAGTCAACTCTCTGGCAGACCTTGAGGTCCCAAGTCTTATTGAAGGCCAAACCCTCCTTGTATACATCCTCGGCTTGATCAGGCATACTGATGAAGGCCCCCTTTTCTTTTTCAATCCTTACGAAAGCATCTCCCCTGAGGCATTGGAAGATATCCTTGATCCCAATCACCGCCATTTCATTCTTGTGGAGGCCCCTTATGCCGTATCCTTTCTGTCCCGGATCAACTGGCAGGGAAAAAAGAATTGGGCAGGCGCTGCAAGCACCCACAAGGAAAGCCTCTTTTTCTCGATCGGAAAGGATGCTACGGGTTCTGACTACAGCCCGTTCCCTTGTTTTTCCAACTTCTTTTT
>JBLIRM010000056.1:0-16819 GCA_049472295.1 bacterium
ATTGTGATGATGCGGATCCGAACATCAATCCCGGTGTGCCCGATCCATGCGGCGGTGAGGACCTGAATTGTGACGGGATTACAGATTGTGCCTCCCTGGATTGCCTTGTCAAAGATCCTGGTCATCCCGGGGAGAACCCCGTGGATGAAGGTGTCAAACTGGATTTCTATGTATCAAAGCCCTTTAAAGAGCTGATCAGCACCATAGACGATCCCGATATGCTGGTCTTTGATCCCAACCGGAATGCTTATGGATTCAATGCAGAGGGGTTGAATCCCGGGATATATGAGTTGAAGGTATCCAATGCCGATTCCGATCCGAATCAATGGCAATATCGGCCCCTGAAAAAGGCATTGACACTCAAAGCCGGGGCGAACCGGAAAGACATCGACCTTGTACGGATCCCTGAGGGGGCAAAACCGAAGAACCTCAGGGTGGAAGTCCATACCTATGCCGATGATCTCTTTTTAACACTAAAAAAACTCGTCTTGGATCCGAATCAGGGGATCCTGAAAGAGAAGCTCATTCAAACGGAAGCCCTTTCCAAAAGCGATCCCAATCAATCCTTTCAACAGGATTTCATCCTGTTCGAGGATGCAAATTATCGCATCCTGGCCCAGGCCAAGGGTTATCGAGGGGAAAAACGGGATATTTATGTGGATGGGGATACCAATGTGGCCCTGACCATCGATCAAGCGGCTTTTCCCTCATTATCCGTCATAAAGAGTGACATAGATGACGGCATGATTGCGCTCACCTTCTCCTACCGTGATGCTACAGGCGTTAAGGGGGAATGGACCGACGCCAATCACAGTTCTATCATGGGGCTGGATATTACATTCTTCGATCCCAATGATGATGTGAACGGGGATGGAAGGCCCGATGATCCCAACCGGTCTGCCGGTGGCTTACATGTGACGCAAACGGATATGGAGAAGGTCCCGGATCCCGGAGATCCTTCCAAGATTACCAGATTGCGTTATCCTGTGGATGGGATTTTCAATTATATGACCTTCGTTAAAAGGGAGACTGCGGGTGACCCAAACAGTTATGTGATTGCCTTTCTGATGGAACTCTCGGATCCGAACAGCCGGCATCTTCTGGGCCCTGTTCTCAGGGTTTTCAAGATCCCTGAGGTGCTTCCTCCGGTTGGAGAAAGACCCATAGCCGAGGTTGTGGATACCCTCCTGGGAGCGGAGATCTTATCCATGGGAGCCATACCCATCGAGGGAAAATTACAGTTGGGTGGTCAGTCCAAACCGGTGCAGGCCAGTTTTGAAGCATCGGCCATTGACCCGGCCTTTCTGATCCATGTGGATGAGAATGGTGAGGCCGAAGGATCTGCTGATTCTACAAAACCACTGGAGCTGAGGATTGATTATGCGCCTGATCCGGCGGATGGGGATGTCACTGTTGTAAAGATTGAAATAAGGGATTCCGAAGGGAATCCGGTGGAATATAATCCACCTGTCAGAGACCCGGATGCACCGCCAATCATCCTTGAAATACCCCTTATCGGATCTCTTCAGCCTCCGACGGCTTTTTCGGATGCCGTTCAAAAGGCGGTCATCAAGTTTTCGCGTTTCGGCAGGGTGGAGATATTCGAACCTTCTGACGGAGAGGATATCGAATTTTATATCTCCGAAGCCGGCCTTTATATGGCAAGGGTGATTACAAAACACACCAGTGAATGGTATACAGTCACACCCATTGCCGTGCCCCTGAATTTTTCCGTGACCACTGAAGGGATGGGCCCCGGTCAGGTCAAGATCAGTTGGGTCCCCAATCCCGAGAACACACTTGATCTGGAAAAATATCAGGTCTATTACAGTCACTCTCCTGATGTGACTGCCGATCCTTCGAATTTTTCGAAGGACATCCCTGCCGGAGAGAGTAGTGTCACAATTGACGATTTGTCAGATCAGGCCATCTATTATTTCATACTGGTTGCTGTCGATTCATCCGGTGCGATGAGTCCCCAAACGGATGTTAAATACGCCATACCCGGGGTGGGATATGCCACGCAGGAGCTCCATTCAGGGATGGATGTGGAGGATTATCGAATCATTACATTCCCGGTTTTCCCGGATGATCCCGATCCATCTTCTCCTGAGAATCTCCTGGATGATTTGGATGAAAGCGTGTATAAAACAGCATGGCGTCTTTTTGGGTGGGGCACTGATGACCTCAGCAAAGAGGGTGATTACAATGAATTTCCCAAGATCGGAAATATTATGCCATCCAAGGCCTTTTTCTTGATTACTAAAGAGAAGGATATTGTGATTGATATACCGGGCAGGCCCGTGCAGTCTTCTTATAGTTATGAGATACGTTATGGCTGGAACATGATCGGTTCGCCCTATCCCTTTGATATATCCTGGCAGGATGTTCTGGATGATCCGAACAATGCAGCCATCAAAGGGCAGCTCTATGGGGGTGATCCGAACGACGCAAATAATGATGATTACAAAATGCCCAAACTCTATGCATTTGATCCCGAATTCTCGGATAGCTATTATCGGTATGAAACGGATGTGATGGAAGCAGGTATGGGTTACTGGGTTAAGAACAAGGGGGAGGATGCCTCCCTGCATTTTGAGCCCAAGGCCTATTCATACGAACTGCCAAGGCTTTACCGGCCGGTTGGGACTTCATCCGAACTGCCTCCGGGTCTGCCTGGTGCTGCCGGTCAGGATGTTTCCGGTACGAGAGGAGGGGGGTGTTTTGTCTCTTCAATCGATGAAAAGGGAGGCAATCACGGAAACATCTTTTTCTCTTTGCTCATCTTGGGATTCCTTGCCTTTGCTGTATTCATTGGGATATCCTTGGCTGGACGGCCCAAAGATGGGATGAGACGACATGCCGTATGCTTTTTCCTGCTCAGCCTCGGTTTAAGTGTTTCGCTTTTTGCAGGTTATGCGGCAGCGGCAGGAGAGGTCACTACTTATATCGAGGCCCGGAATGCCTTTCGGGCCGGAGATTATGAAAAGGCTGTGGAAGGATTCAACAGGGTTCTGGCTGTCTATCCCAAACACGCCTATGCGCAGAAGGACTTGGGCCTGACCCTGATATTTCTAAAAAGGCCGAATGAGGCACTGGATGCCCTCAAAAAGGCCATGACACTCTCCCCGAATACCAGGCTTTCACTGGAGGCCAGACAGGCGGCCGCCTTTATTCTTGGACAGATGCGCAGTCCGCTGCAACAATCTTTCACCTCGGGATACATCTATGACGACAATGTGACCCTTTATCCGGAGGATGAACTGACTCCCACAGGGCGTTGGGCCAGTATCGGTCATGTCCGTTACAGACCTCAACTGAGTTACCATATACCGGGAATGAAGGGGCTGAACAGTATTTCTCTGGGTTATATGTACGATTATCGTTTTTATGACCGGATCGAGGAACGGGATCTTGAGATCCATCTCTTCATGGGAACCTGGAGATATTCGGCAGGCCATTTCAGGCTCACCTTCCTGACCAATTATCACAGCAGTCACCTGCATTATGCTCGTTATACCACCGGACCGGGTATCGGAGTCCGCTGGGCCTATGATTTGAACTATCGGACGATGTTCGAACTGGGGTGCGGGTATGATTGGCAAACTCGGGTTCCGGATCGATCCAAGGACAAGGAAATCCTCAAGGGCTCGGCAAGCTTGAGGTTTTATTCTCCCACCAGGAGGGGTTATCTGGAATTGGATTATCAGTTGCGTGATGACAAGGAAAAGGAACTGACAGACTTAACAAAAAAGGAGGAACTCACATCCGGCACCACCCACCAATATACCATGAGTCTGCTCATACCGAAGAGTTTCATAATCCCCTTCGGATATATTACATACCAGGGTGACTGGTCTTCCCATATGGATAAACACACTGTGATTTACAGTGTAAAGGAGTTTGAATGGTATCGGTTTCAGGCCCTGGGTGGGGACCACAGGGAAGACAAAACTTTTACCTATGAATTCAGACATATACAAAACCTATATAGAAAGAGGATAAATCACAAGAGGCGCATTGATGTGAATATGGAATTAAAATATACTTATAGATCCAACGATTCCGATATAGACGAGATCAGCCCCGGTATAGGGATCAGCAGGGATTATCATAAGAATGTGTTTGCCGTGGGATTAACCTGCAAATTTTAAAAAAAATTGGAGAAACGAATGATGAATAAAAAGATGTTTTTGAATATCCTCGTACCAAAGGTATCCTGGTTAATAGCGGTCATCTCTTTTTCCCTTCTTTTCTCAGGCCTGGGTATGGCCGCAGAATCCGAGGTGGGCAAGATCGATAAGGTATTGGGAACTGTATACCTTCAGCATTCCTGGGAGCCCGAGCCGTCCCTTGCAAAGATCAATGACAACATATTTCCCAAGGACAGGATAAAAACGAATGCCAAATCAAAGGCAAGCCTCAGTTTCATTAATGGTGCTGTCCTTGATATCGGGGAGAATACCGATCTGGAGATCAAAGAGCTTTATTATCAGCCTTCAGACGGCTTGAGCAAGTCCACTTTTAAGATGAAACTCGGAAGGATCAGGGCATTTGTGAGCAAATTTATCAATCCGGAATCCAGGTTCGAGATACAGACCACAACGGCTGTGACCGGAGTAGTGGGTACGGAACAACTGGTGATTAACGAGAAAACCGAAAAAGAAGGAAAGGCCAAGGAAACCACAAGGGCGGTATGCACTGTTGGCCGAGTCAAGGTGGGCAGTATCGATCCTAAGATAACGGGAACGGTGACCCTCGATGCCTTCCAACAGGTATGGGTTTACGAGGATGAGCCCCCTGAAGAGGTCATGGATGTGACCATGGAGCAATTGGAGCAGCTTCTGCAGGATGTCATGATCTCCTTTGAAGAGGAAAAAAGGGGTGAGGCCATGCCCCTGGTAAAGGAAAAGAGGGCCAAAGAGGAGATAACCAAACCCGAGGAAAAACCTGAGGATAAGATCGAGGAAGGGAAAAAGGAGATCCCGGAAAAGGAGGAAGTCAAGCCGGAACCCGAGGGACTTGATCTTATGAAAGAAACGCCCGAAGCGCCGGAGTTTATGCCATCAATTGCTCCGGAGCCGGAAATGGACATCCTTCCGGAGATGGATCTTGATCCCTTTGATGGCCTGGATGATCCCTTAGATCCGGATACATTCCCCATACCTGAAATTCCGGAGCCGGCGGATGAAGGTCCATTGGAAGATTTTCTCCCGGAGCCGCCTGGTCCGCCATTGAATTGAGATTTAACTCATTTACAGAACCCTGAAACTTTGTCCAGGGTGAATAGATAGACTTTGACAATGTCTGCCATTAGAGATGGTACTTTGTTTGTCGTTGCCATGGTGCTTTATTTGTAATTGTCGTGGCGGCGCTATGTTTGTCGTTGCGAGAGCGCAGCCCGAAGCAATCTCAGATTGCCATGGCATTTCATGCCTCGCAATGATATGAGAAGAGAGTGCCGCGTCGGCCTTCGGCCTCTTCGCAATGACAAGACAATAAGGCACCCTTTCAGGGTGTGGAGCCAGCCGCCATTTACGGGTGGTATTTGACTTGTATCCATTCTGAAATAAAGTAGAATATATATCATCGATAGGGACACAAGAAGTCTTTTTACGATACGGATACAGGGAGTGTTTTTTCCGGATCAGGCAATCTTGAGTCTTCCGAATAGTCCTCATAAAAGAAAAGGTATTTATATCCAAAGGTGGGATCATGGAAACCGTCAATCAACAAGAGATTATACTACTGGTAGAGGATGAACCCGATATTGCCAACTTGATAGAGCTTCTTCTGGAAGGATGCGGATATCGAGTCATCTGGGATCGGGATGGAAAAAGGGTCATCAGCACTCTGGAGAAGGAATCTGCGGATCTGATCTTACTGGATCTGACACTCGGTGAAATGGACGGGCTTGAAATCGCCAAACAGATCAGAAATAACGAGCGTTGGAAGGATCTTCCCATCATTATCGTCACTTGCCATAACAGACAGGAGGACAAGATCAACGGTTTGATGGCAGGGGCTGATGATTATATTACGAAACCCTTCAACAATGAGGAGCTTGTTCTGAGGGTCAAGACAAGGCTTAGGATCAGAGCCCTTGAGAATCGCTTGAGAAACTCGGAGGAGAAGTTTCGGCGTCTGAGTGAAAACGCCCAGGATATTATTTATCGAATCAATGCGGACAGGCAGTTCGATTATGTGAATCCGGCAGTGGAGAAGATCACCGGCTACAGCCAGAAGGAGATCTTGAATATGGGCCTTCAAGGCTATATCAAGCTGATTCATGAAGAAGACAGATGCATGCTTGCCAGCGGCCTGGCAGGGGTCCTGAGCAGAAAGGGGAAAACGGAGATCGAATATCGACTGAAATGCAAAGGAAGGCGTTGGATTTGGCTTCATGACAAAAGGATTCCCGTATATGACACGGATCGGAATCTCATAGCCATTGAGGGCATCATCCGGGATGTGACGGAGCAGAGGAGGATGGAGCAGAAAAAGATCCAGATGGAAAAATTGAAGGCCCTTCAACATCTGGCCGGAGGGGCCGCGCATAACATCAATCAGCCGCTTTCGTGCATCAAAGGATTTCTGAAGATTTTTGAAGAGAAGTTGTGCCAGACGGAAAGGAACGATGATCAAGAAACCTTGGCGGACGTGAAACTCGTTGAAGAGGCTGTGGACCGGATTTCCGATATCGTTCATAAACTTCTGTCTATTGATACCATTGAGACGGAGTCTTACCCCTCCGGCGGAGAGATCCTCGACCTGGAGCGATCCAGTCAGGGTGATTCATAAAAAAAGAGGGCCGGAAATGAATCCGAAAAGATACTTAAGCATCTTGGCCTTTGGCAGCCTCAAGCCCATGGCCCTCCAAAGAGTGAGCAAAACAAGATAATTGAAGAGACGATTTACGACTATGGTTTCTTTGATTATCTTCCTTCATAGGCTGCTCTATCAGGACTCTTCCAATATCATGACACTACTGGTGTGCATACATTTCTCATATTTGGAGTCTTTTTTGGCCTTTTCAGATTATTGTGCCATTCGCTCAGTCTTGTACGAAAAAAACGCTTTCGATTCTCTTAATATCATTAAGAGAAAATATTGTAGAATCCTTTAATCTTTCTTTTATTTCCAGAGCTAAACCCCCAGTTATGTTGGGGAGAGTTGTAAAAGCTATGCTGCAGTATTTAAAAACAAAAGCTCCGTTCTTATGATAACGGCTGGGTTGTTTCTGTGGTCGTTCATTATGAAAGGAGCCAACTAAATATCTCACACCAATATATTTTGCTTTTCTAAGATGCTTGTTGTGATCAAAGTAGTTGGTTCATTTGACATATTATATTTAAAAATATTAAAATTGAAAATAGTTGATCTGTTATCAGACCTGACCTTTTCCTTTTATTATTCTCTTCGAAGTAAAGAATTTGATACCTGTCAATGATATATCATTCTCCACTTTCTGTCCTGAAAGTTGATGCTTCCTGCACGGTTTAAATACAGTTTCTATACAATTTAAATTAAGTAGAGATATATCCCACAAAGAAAAAGTATAATTATGGCCAAAGAAGAGAACAAAACACAGGCTTCGCATTCAAGGCCATTAAGGCCTTTCTCAAGCCTCCAAAATTTTTCTGACTATATAGAGGCAGAAGGAACTACGAGGGGAGAGGATGACTCTGATATCCGGATAAAAGAGACGGAGGTTGACACCTCCATTTCTGCTTATCCTGCGGATAAGATCCCTATCCAAATAAGGCGTCTTCAACTCTATAAGGAAGGTCTTAAGAATCTTCAATTAAAGCCGTCATATGTGCAGTGGCTCTGCACCGATCAATGTCAGTTCCGTTGTGATCATTGTGATATGCGTGTATCAAAGCCATCTTTGGATGGATTAGCCACCCAAGAGATGATAAAAGCCCTGGATACTCTATCATTTCTCGGTTGCGATACCTTCTCTGTTATAGGGGGAGATCCCCTCCTTAGAAACGACCTTTTTGATGTCCTTGATTATGCAAAAAGAAAGGGCATGAAGATCGCACTGACCACTCATACCTATGATATAGAAAGATTCCTTCACAAGATAGAGCAGGCGCAGTTGGACTCAATTATGGTAAGCATCGATGGCTACAGGTTCCATCATGATCAGATCAGAGGTAAGGAAGGGGATTATGAGAAATGCTTGCAATGCCTCCGAGTCTTTTACGATATCGATATCCCTGTTATTGGAGTCTCAATATTGGTTATGGATGAAAACATCCATGATATACCTAAAATCATCGATGATGTTTATACATATGGGGGAAACAGACTGCAGATTCAACCCTTGCTATTCAAAAAGAGGAATAGGCCTCAGATTGTCAAAGAGGCCTTAAGACAGATATATTACGCTCGATTCAAAGGTTTTAATATAGAGGCAAGCGAAGGATTTGGTTACCTGGGATATATGGAGACCCTGTTTCGTTCATCCAACTTTTTTTGCGGCTGCGGATGGGATACTTTTACCATCATGCCGGATGGCAAAATCATGGGCTGCACAGCTTTAAACTCTTCAAACCATGCTGAGGGCAATATCAAAGAAGATGACCTGCAAAGTGTATGGTATTCTAAGTTTAATCGGTTTAGGGATGATATACCCGAAGATTTGCCTTCAAATTGTAAGGCATGCCCATACCTTCAAATGTGTCGAGGCGGATGTTGGCTATTTCGGGCCTATAGTCAGGATCCCTGTTTCCTCCGTCAGGCCGAAGAGGTGGTGGCTCAAATATTTAGCTAAATTTTAACTTAATGAGCATCTGTTTAAAATGTTTAACACTAATGTCCCTTTCCCAGGGGCATAATAAAGACAGAAAGGAGGGATGAAAAATGCCTCACATTTTCTTTGAAGGGCTAGAGCGTAGAAGAAGTACACAGGCCCTTTTAGGAAACATACCTGCAAATGGGCTATCGGGTTTTTCATCGTTTTCCTCTTCGGCTCCGTCCAGTATCTCAGGTTCATATGGTTTTCCGATGTATTGTTATGCTCTAGGCCCTGAGTGGTTGAGAGGACCAGGAAACCCTTGGGGTCAGGGAGTACTAGAAGGCTCTTTGTACGGAGGGATATTTGAAACATCTAAACTCCCTAAATTGAAATCTTCAACCCAACAATCCTGGCTTAATCCATCATATCAGTCTCCTTCATGGAACTCTTTAAACAACTGGACTTCTCCAATACAACAGCCCTGGCTTACTCCATCACCCTGGTCTTCTACCCGGTTTCCCACAAGTAGCTGGACTTCTCCAATACAAAACTTTGGCCGTGGTTTTCCTGGTGTTGATCTTGGCGGTTCTATTGATCTTGGTGGTTATGGTGATCTTGGTAGTCTTGGTAGTGGTCTTGGTATTGGTTTGGGCAATTATAACACCTTTGGCGGCGGCATCTATAACTATAACTGGATTGGCGGTACGTGTTATGCCTATGGCGGTATGTCCAGCTTAGGCGGCATGTCTGGCTTAAGCGGGGGTATTAGCAAACTGGAAAAGGTGCGCAAAAACCTTCTCGCTTTCTTCCAGAACAAAGGGATACTTACTGATAAACAAAGGCAAAGATTGCTTTCTTCACCTTTTGACAAGGCTTGAAGTAGCATGCCGATTATCCAGGAAAGGCTGATCACTCCCTCAGGGGGAAGTACTATTTTTGAGGTTACTCAAAGATGCAACAATAATTGTCTTTATTGTTACAATGTCTGGAAGGGTGATCAGCCTTACCCTCAAGGAGAACTGGATACCGCAGGGGCCAAAGAGATCCTTTTAAAAGTAAGCCGGGAGTGTCCCACAAAATACTTTGCTTTTAGTGGCGGCGAGCCCTTGCTGCGGCAAGATATAGTGGAATTGATTTCCTATTCTACATGGCTTGGGCTGGTCCCTACACTCATTACCAATGGAACATTGCTTGACTCAACGAAGGTCACAGAGCTAATTCGAGCCGGAACCCAACTCTTTGAGCTTCCACTTCTATCCTCAGAAAAATCTATTCATGACGGGCTTTGTCGAAACAAAAGCTTTGATACAGTGATAGAGTCCCTTATTAGTATTAAAGAAAAACAGGGAAGGGTGGTTGTGGTATTCGTTGCCACGAAATGGAATATTCAATCCCTTGAGGAAACCCTAAATCTATGTCTGGCTCTGGGGGTTGATGGTCTCATGCTGAACCGATTTAATCCGGGGGGAGAGGGAATGCGGCATATAGACGAATTGTTACCCTCTATGGAGAATATGAAAGAGGCTTTAGAAATAGCTAATCAGTTTGCCAAAGAATATAGATTCAGCATCAGTTGCGGTATTGCTATTCATCCCTGCCTTATCGATACCACGCCTTTTGCCTATGTTGGTTTTGGATATTGCGGCGCAGGCACATATCGCTCCT
Organism: bacterium; assembly: GCA_049472295.1. Taxonomy (GTDB): domain Bacteria; phylum SZUA-182; class SZUA-182; order DTGQ01; family JAFGSM01; genus JBLIRM01. The sequence goes on from JBLIRM010000056.1 coordinate 10,412, forward strand.
ATTACACCATTGACTCAATTGGCAATTTACGTGCTTGTAATCATACACCAAGCATCTTGGGGAATTTTCTCAATGAGCCTTATTCCCAACTAATAGCCAGGAAAAAGGTTGCCTCATTTATGAAGGCGCGGCCGGAGTTTTGCGATCCCTGCCCCTATAGGTTTACCTGTCAGGGGGGGTGTAAGGCCTCTGCACAGGTGTGTTATGGTGATCTTTGCCACATAGATCCATTTTTAGAAAGAAATATCCAATATGCAAGTATTCCCAATAATTGAGCCATAAACTAGTTGCTTTTGGATGTTCTAACAAGTGAGTTAAGACTTCCTTCGGGAGCCAACAAAATTACTGTATACTATAGCCCTATGTATCGGAAGAGAGCTTTCAAAATACGAGACATTGTTGAAGAAATGATGAAATTTTACGAAGATAAATTTGATGGTCTCGTAAAAAGTCTTGAATCAAGTCATTGCTCAAGGGAAGGCGTTGGATTTGGCTTCATGACAAAAGGATTCCCATATATGATATGGATCAGAATCTCATAGTCATTGAGGGCATCATCCGGGATGTGATGGAGCAAAGGAGGATGGAGCAGAAAAAGATCCAGATGAGACGGAGTCTTACCCCTCCGGCGGAGAGATCCTCGACCTGGAGCGATCCAGTCAGGGTGATTCATAAAAAAAGAAGGCCCGGAAATGAATCCGGCCCTTTCCTTTCAGATATAAACAATCAGATTAATACCAAAACCACAAACCGGAAGCCGTAGCCACAGGGGTCGTTGTAGTAGGCGTTGTAGTGGTTGTCGCGGGTGTGGTTACAGTGGGTGTGGTTGCAGTGAGTGGAGTTTGACCAAGTAATGACTGCAGGAGTAAGAGCGTATATATGCTGCTGCCTCCCATACCCATCATGCCGCCATACAGCCCCCCGTAGAGTCCTGATGAGCCATATAGACCGCCGTACAGGCTGCTGCCATATAGACCGCCATACAGACTGCTGCCAAAGAGACCACCGTACATTCCCATGCCATACATTCCGCCATACATTCCGCCATAGAGCCCGCCGTAAAGCCCGCCGTATAATCCGGTTAAGCTCGAGAGATCTGTTGTAGTCCCGTCCGTTCCCTGTTGTGACAACAGGGAAAGAAGATAGAGTGTGCTCAGGCCGCCGCCTCCCATACCCATCATACCGCCATACAGCCCCCCGTAGAGTCCGCCGCCGTACTGGCTGCTGCCATATAATCCACCATAGAGACTGCTGCCATAGAGTCCACCATACATGCTGCCGTATAACCCACCATACATGCCTCCCAATAACCCGCCATATAGACCGCTGCCCAGACTTGTCGTGCCAAAACTACCACCCAGAAGTCCGGAGGAGCCATAAAGACCTCCGTACATGCCATAGTATGCTTGGGAAGAATGCGGGGCGATTAGGATAACAAGGCCGAACAAGACCAAACTTAGGAGAGTGACTCTCAATATCCATTTCTCTTTCATCTGTTTCCCCTTTCAAACATTAAAATTAACCTTACTCTAATTCAGATCTCTAAATTTCTCCAAAAGATCCTTGATCGTTTCGTAAAGTCATTGAAGAGGGCCATGCAGCCCAAGAATGGCTTTTTACGAATGCATCATGTATTACTTTTGGGAAATTCACACCCCCTTTCCTATGAGATGCCAGTCATTTCAATTATGTTGTTAATACTAAGCTGCAATCAATTCCAGACTAAGTCATTGCGAACGAAGTGAAGCAATCTCAATCTTGGATTGCCGTGTCGCCGTCCCCCTCGCTTTGTTCGGGGCTTCGGCTCACCCTTGCAATGACCCTGTAATTCTCTGATTGCAAATTGGTATAAAAATTAAATTACAGGATTTTTGTATCCCTGTAACCCAAAAATTCTATAAAGTCTTTAAGCCTCGGGGTAAAAAGAATGCAAAGGATATGCCAATAAAATGATGACGTTATGGTTGGATCAAAAACAGGGCTAAAGTCATTAGAGATAAGGAATTATGCTTATTTAAAAAAATGAAAAAAATATCAAGTTTAGCTAAAATATGAATTAAAGATTATTATATGAAAAACAATACATATTAAACACGAAAAATGAAGGTTAGATGCATAACTGGGATGACTTTGATGGGGTCAGGGTTTGGATTTGTTGAGCAAGTAAAGCTCTGTCCTTGAATATTCATATTCTGAAAGGGCATCAATATCCATGGATTGGCATTCGGTCAGGAATTCGATTCCTTTGGATTTTTCACCCTCCCAGGCATGTTTTAATCCTGAATAATAGAGTGCCTGACACCTATGAATCGGGAAGTCTCTGGCTTTGGCAAACAGATTCGACTCGGAAATCTCTCCGGCAAAGTATTTTAGTAAATCGATATCCCATCGATCAGAGGTGGACAGCCCCTCGGAGATGGTTTTTACAGCATTCTTCATGATGGGTGGAATCTCCATTTGTCTGCCTGCTTTACCAAGGGAAACAGCCCAAAATAAAAAGGTATAGGGATCCATGGGCCTCAATTGAGCTGCCTTTTTATATTCCTCTATGGCAAGGTCATATCTTTTTTCAAATTCGTAGACCTTCCCGAGTTTTCTATGGATGTAAATGTTATTGGGATCCAGATCCAATCCTTTTTTGTAAGATTGGACAGCCAGCTTAAAGTCCCTGGTGTCGCTGACATAGGCATCACCCAGGTTGAGATAATTAATGGCATTGTCAGGCTCCAGTTGCACAATCTTTTTGAGGGTATCCAATGCCTTTTCATAATTTTTTTGGAGTCTGTATATCCACCACAGATTCCTGTAAGCCACTTTTAAGTCAGGTTTGAGACGTATAGCTTCCAGTGTCTCTTGAAGTGCGATGCCATAATCATTTTTTTTCAATGCATAGCTCCATCCCAGATTGAGATGGGCCTCCGCAAAATTGGGATCCATGCGTAGTGCCTTCCGGTATTCTTCGATTGCCTCATTCACCTTCCCTTTCTGAGAATACTGTTCACCCAGTTTGTAGAATTCTAATGCCCTTTCCATCCTATCTTCCTTTTCCTCTTTTCCGATCAGGTCTGATGGACTTTGGGGGTGTGTATCGGGTTTTTTGACACTTGCCAATGCATAAGGATCTCCCTTAAAACTCAGGAGGAGAAACAGGCCGAATGTTGAAAAAAGGATTACAAATGCAGATGATAAAAGGCCGAATAAAGGATTATTTTTTCTCATTCTCAATCACTCCCAATATGATCAGGATATGGTTAATCCTGACTCATCCCTTTTTTTTCTTGTTTTTTGCCAGGATGGATTCCTTGAAGATGGCGGATGCCCCTTCTCCTGGGACACCATTTTTGTCCCACCCTCTCTTTTTATAATATAGCTCCAGCATCTTTTCGTATTCCTGCCGGTTCACCTTTTTGCCCCCGTATTTGCCCGATCGGATGGGGGTATTAAAGGCCCGGTCCGCAGGATAGTCATCCTTTTTTCCCATGCCCAGGCTGATGTTAATGAGGCGGGTCAGGTCGTATATCTGCTTGGACCTCGTTAAGAGGTCGTCCAATGTAAGATCAAGGCCGGTTGTGGCCTGATAGAACTTTTCGTAATAGCGCTCGGAAAAGCCGAGTTCGATCCACGGAAGACGGCAGACGCCCAGCATATCAAAAAGAGGTCGGATTGTCTGGTGATAGATGACCAGGTCCACCTTTTCCTCTGGCCCCCAGTCGGCTCCCATCTCCATCTCCTTGGCAATAGTCCATGCCCTGGTATGATGGGCTCCGATATCAGAAGTGCCGTATGCCAGGGCCATGGATGAAGCAATGCGGGCCTCATACGCGGATTGCTCGAGCCCTTTGGAATGCGAGAGTATGGGCTTGAGCTGAGGCCACTTTTTTAAGACCCTTATGGCACCGTCAGCCAGTATGTCTCCTATACCCTCTCTGTGGGCAATCTGGTCGATCATTTCCAATACACGATCCTCGTCCCCCCATTGAATGGGTGGGCCTCCCAAATCCTTATTGGTCAGGAGCCCTGATTGAGAGCCCTCGATCATGGTGGCAATGAGGTTGCCTGTAGAAATGGTATCCATGCCATAATCATCACACAGATGATTGGCCTTTATGATAAAGGAGAGATTTCCCACGCCGATGTTCGAGCCCAGCATACAGGCGGTCTCGTATTCCGGGCCTTCACTCACCGTGCCCTTATACTTCCCTTCCTTGACAAGACAGATGTTGCCGCATGCCATTGGGCAGGCAAAACAAGCCGAATCCCCGATCTTATAGTGGTCTTCCATATTGTAACCATTGATCTTTTCCGCATCACTGAAGCAGCCGTCAGTAAAGTTATAAGAGGGCAGGGCATCATGAACCCTCAGGTAATCGATGACAGTCATCAAACCCTGTTGCTGCCAGAGCTCGAAATATTGGTGGGCCTTTAACTTGGTGAAAGACTCCTGGGCCAGTTCATAGAGTTGATCGATATTGGCTACAGGTAGATCCTGGGTGCCTCTGATGGCAATGGCCTTGATATTCTTCGATCCAAGAATGGCCCCCATGCCTGTACGGCCTGCATTTCTGCTCCAGTCACAGTTGATGGTGGCATAGCGTATCTGATTTTCTCCTGCAAGGCCTGTGGTTGCGATCTTGACACAGGGATCGGCCAGTTCTTCCTTGATCATTCCCTCCGCTGCCAGGTTGTTTTTTCCTTTCAGGTCGGGATTGGGAACGATTTCAACGTGATCATCATCAATCCAGATATATGAGAGTTCTTTTGCTTTGCCTACCAGGCAGATGGCGTCATACCCCGCCTGTCGGATCTCTACTCCGAAACTTCCACCCATACTGCTGTCTCCGTAGATGCCGGTGGCGGGTGAGAGCGACACAAACGATACCTTGCCTGAGGATGGCAAAAACAGACCTGTCAGGGGCCCCGGGGCAATGGTGATTATGTTGTCGGCAGATAAGGGGTCCAGCCCCGGTTTGAGATGGTCCCAGAGTAGCTTCGCACCGAATCCCCTGCCTCCGACATACTGGATGGCAAAATCGTCGTCAAATTTTATTATGGATGGCTTGCCTGTGGATAGATTTATATAAAGGATCCTGTAATGATAGCCTCCTTTAATCTTCATCTCTTCTCCTCTCAATCTCTGCGTATTTTATGATCTTTTTCTCTCCCTTCTCTTCATATTCCACCTCTTTCATGTGGGCATACTTGAGGAGGTTGGCCATCCTTTGGGATTGTCCCAGCATATGTTCCGGAATATAAAGGATGGCCTTCTTGGGGCAGGCCTTCACACATTCAGGGCTGCCCCCGCACATATCACACTTGAACGGCGTCCTCACATCATCATGGACAAAGATACAACCAAAAGGGCAGGCCATGACACATTTGGTGCAGGCGATACATTTTTCGTTATTGATTTCCACGACACCATTGGTTTTGGTAATTGCCTTCATTGGACAATTATCCATGCATTTGGGCTCCCCGCATTGATTGCAGACAATGGGCATCCTTATTACAGGATGGGGATATACTACCATCACCCGGATAGCACTTTTTTTTGGATTATTCACTCCGAAATGTTTGATGGCACAAACAAGCTCACACACCCTACATCCGGAGCATCTCTCAGCAATGACTGTCAGCTTTTTTTTCATTGTCACTCCATTGAATGATGATAATAACAAAATTACTGAAAATCTCAATAATTACAAAATATTAATCAGATTTAAGGTCACCTTTCTAACTGTCGAATCAGATAACGATTATGTTTTACTTATCCTGATGGCAGTCAAGGGATTGATAAATATAAATTTACCATAAAAGGCCATGGTTAAGCAAGATAAAATCTGTATATCCTTATATCTATACATACTTTATCGGATTTAAATGGGTACAGGCTTGCCTGATGAGTGACAATAGTATCGCTTCAATCAAAAAAATGTCATTTTAAAAAATGTCATTTCGAGCGGAGCGAGAAATCTTAAGATTTCAGAGCCTATTCCGAGTGAAACGAGGAATCTTCTTCGGCTCCTCGAAATGACAGAGTAAAGTCGACGTGACACCAGCATGAAGGCGGACTGAATCTGTTCAAAAACAGCATACCTGTGTTGAGTTAAAAGTGAACATGCTTGATCATCATCTCCCTTTTAAAAATAAATACTCAATAAAATCAATATTATACAAAATATTAAAATGTGAAAAATATGCCCTCTTTGGCATTTGATTTGCTTGTAATGTATTGCGGCGACCAAAAATTAGTCCTGGGGGGAGTCAAATGCCTTATAATAAGTACGCATCTTTTGTAGGAATCAAACTGCTCATAGCTATAGTTGCCGTCTTTTTGTCAATTCAACTGCCGAATGCCGGGGCCGACCAGAGTGGTAATGTGCTTTGCGATAGTGAACGGGATCAACAGTC
>JBLIRM010000057.1:0-16712 GCA_049472295.1 bacterium
AAGGGTATTATGTAAATGTCCAGGTCTGGGAAGACCTGGTTACCAATCCCGAAGAGGAATCGATTCCGGATGAGTTCCTGGTGGCAAGAATTCCAATCTCAAACTGGCAGAACGATTATGAAATTGTGACCATTCGTCATTCAAATAAAACGGAAAATGGAGAGAATGTGCTCAGTGATCAGCATATACAGGAACTTATCAGCGCAATGGCCGATATTCAAAGCCACTTCAGAGGGGTTTACAATATTGCTGCGGATGATCCGAGCTCTGCAATGGATATTGAATTTAAAGTGACTCAGGATGATGAGTTACATATCAATCAGGCCCGTCCCTGGATCAATTAAGATCTTATAGCCATCTGGAAAAGTGACGTCAACAAATACTATTTTCCCTAAATATTTTTCCTCGGGAAACCAGGGTCCCATAACATAGTGCTAAAATGGAAAAAGTGAGGGGATGTTCAAGATACCAGGGGCAGATGGAATTTTCATCTCAATTGCAAAGGATATAATGGATGAAAAAAATCATTTATGTATTTTCAATAATACTATTTCTTTTAAGTAATGCATATTCAGCAAAGGCTCAGTATTACGATACCTATTCAAGAAGGTTTAGAAAAAAATATTTAGAAACCCATTCAACAGAATTAGATCTCAAATTACTAAATTTTACATATAAGGAACCGGATATCGGAGTGAAAGATCAAGGGAGGATGGATGGGATAGGAGTGGCTTATACTTATCATAACGAGTTAATGTTTAAAGCGGCATTTGACTATTACAGTGGGAATATAGACTATAAATCGGATTCCGGAAAGCTGAATGATGTCAACCATTATATTGTCGAATTGAGATGGCTGATAGGCCGCAATTTCACAAAATATTATTCCCCAATGTGGGATTATCTTACATCTTATACAGGCCTTAGCTATAGATATTGGAAGGACCATTCAGGCGGAAGAGTCACGGATTTAGGGTACTATGGATACGATAGGGAAACAGCCTATTACTATAGCCCCTTTGGATTAGAGACAATTAAAAGATTGGAAAATGGATGGTTCATTGGAACAATAATAGAATATGACCTCTTTTGGATGGGGAAAAATAAATCCCGTATGAGCGATATTGACTCTTCAGTTCCTGATTTAGAGTTTAATCAAAATGATGGCTATGGGTTAAGATTCGCTCTAAAAGCAAAAAAGACTTTTGACAGAGCAAAAATTGGAATTGTGCCATTTATAAATTATTGGAACATTGATAATTCAGAGGAGGTAATCCTCTTTGATCCATCGAGTGGCTTTTGGATTTTTTACGAACCTAAAAATAAGACGACGGAATTGGGGATTAATTTGACTGTAGAATTCTAATCCTGCTGATTTCTTTTCAATGAAGATATCTCTCGAATTTTAATAACGTTCAAGGACCTGGCACCTCTAAAATAATTAAAACTCTCTTTCCCTCCGGTATACCATGTCTTAAGTAATTTATTTGACTGTTGCAGCAGATAAGATTTGTCAAAGCAGACCTGACATATTGGTTAAAGGTTAGTGATGGAGGGGGATCGGATAAGAGTGGGCCCGGCATATTACTTTAAAGATTGCCGGAGAGATGGTCGGTCAAAGTATTCTTCCATACAAAAAAGCAGCGTTCGGCCATTAAATACCAGTCTTGTATCTCATAGCCGAACGCCCGTATAAGTTTGCCTCATCCAATATAGTGGATATCTCTTCAACTGCCACTAAACCTTAAATACCGGATTTACAGCTTCAACATCCACTTGGGATTGAATGACAACCTCCAATAAATAAATCAATAAGCAGGATTATATAAATTTCAAATCATTTTAATCTAAAAGGGCCATCTTGAATAGCTTGGGAAGAAACTGCCGCCAAACAGGCCGCCAAAACTACCTGGAAATCCACTATAAAAGCTGCTGCCAAACAGGCCGCCAAAACTGCTTGGGAATCCACTAAAAATGCTGCCGCCAAACGGCAAATTATAACCTCCGCCGTAAAACCCTCCGAAAGAGGTTCCATAGAGTCCTCCCATTCCACCAAAAAAGGAGCCTAAGAATCCGCTACCCCCGAATGGCCTGAAACTGCCAAAGGGAGAAGGAAAATTATAGCTAGGAATCGTTGGAAATGAATATGGCGTTTGAAAGTAATAAGGAGGCATAATACTTGAATAAGGATAATAAGGATTATAAGGATAATTGGGATAAGTAGGTGTGGTACCGGATGATTGACTAGTTTTAATAAAAACCGAGTCATCATCAATGTCATCCATGTCTCCTCTGTAGATTAGGTGAACTATATAAATACAATCACTCGGGATATTCAGATCAAGTATATCCTCCAAATCCGATTCAATAGAGGAGGTAAGTTCCGCATACGCCCATCGGGTGAGGATACTGTTTTCATCAACAACTTGGTAGGGACCGATGAAATATACGTCTATACCCCCAAAATTACTGGCCAGGGATGAAATATAGGCAGGGTATGTTGGATCATCTGGAGAAAATGTAATCTCTATCGGGGTGCCTGCCCCCTCAAAAAGTTTAATAATCGTATCAAAAAGTTCCGATTCTACCAGATATTCCCCGATTTCATCCCTTAATTCAGATGATGTCAGATCATCGTCATTCCAGTCATCCATCAGATCTTCATAATCATCTTGATCCATAATATATCCGATAAAGGAGCTTGATATATAGGGATTATTAGCCTTTATATCCAGGTAAATAGCATATTCGATATCATCGATTACGTCGTATACGCCTTCCAGATCAATCTCATCTGCCATCAAATCGTTATATATCCCTGAGTTGTAATCTTCAAGATCATCCAAAGGAGCTGAAAATTCATTCTCCATATTAATCCTGTTGGCTATAAAATAACATTCATCGTATTCGTCTATGTATTCCTTAATCATATCTTCAAAATCATTTGGGACATCATAGCCGTTGACCTCCAGCCAATCGGTTAAAATATCCTCATCATCCGCCCAGACAACGGCAATGTCATATACGCCTATCTTCTTTATTTCGATTACCTCTATACCTGCACTTGATGAGCCATAAGTATATGAGGATGAGTATTGACTCCAATTCGACATAAAATTAACAGGGAACATATCTTCTAAATATTCAAACACCTCGGTGTCAGAGGCCCGAACATCCGGTTCATCGTCCGATTGGATAGGAACAATCCAGCAGAAATTTGACAGAGAATCTATTCCAAATGAGGCGTTAAGCACCAATACCTCAGTGCCGTCATCCTCATCCCAGATAACAACAGCCTTTTGCGCCATCTCAGGAATAATCTCTCCGCTTATTCCAATGCCAATTCCGTCGGCTGAAGCAGGTTTAACACTCAGCACAAGAACTGAAGAAAACAACAAAGATATTGAAAAAATTATTAACAGACTATAAATCTTTAGCATCTTGTACATAGTAATTTCCCCTTTCTATTAAATGGATTTATGCTATTTTTATATAGCAGGCGAGTGTAAGGCAATGTTCAATAGATTTCCCCCCTTGTTAATGATGGTTATTGAATTATGATGCTCGAGTAAGAAGTTGAGAAGCAAATAATATCATGATGAAATATGTTGTATATTAAGAAAACAAAGGAGTTAACAATATATGAAATGATTCCGGTATGACAGATTGGAACTTTTTGTGTATATATCAGAGTGTTGTTGAGAGGCATTAGCTAATTACTTTATATAAAACTATTTTTAATAGTTTTTGCATACAATTTAAACAAAAACAAAATTGAATATATTTTTCTATTTGAAGCAAAAGATAAACTTTCCAGGCTATAGAATTTAATGAATCGATATACTGGACGATCCTAAAATTAGTTACTTACGAAATCTCAATCCTAATGGATTCGTAAAAGTCTTTTGATGGTTTAAGGACTTTTTTTGAAATTCTTAAAGCTCAATTAGCTTCGTTAAGGGTATTTCCGAATCACTCTGAACTCATTCCACTAAACCCATCATAGATATGGCAATTGACAGTATCCCTGATTGGATATTATACTTTGTATTTGAAAAGATCTCCTTCTCAATCACTGATTATCTATAGAGCTTTTTGATAAAATGGATTCCATATCCGTTTTATTGTTGAATAAAGTTGATGGACTCGTCAAAAGTCCAAAAGAATGTCATTGCAAACGAAGTGAAGCAATCTTGCATGCCATATCTCATTGTATTTATTAGATTGCTTCGTCGCTGTCCCCTTCGCTTTGCTCGGGGCTTCGACTCACCCTCGTAATGACTCAATACATGACTTTTTACGAGACCATCAAAGTTAATCCGGATTTAGAAATGCACATTTTTAAAACGAATATAAAATTATACCAGACCGACGCGGCTGGGATTCTATTCTTCTCAAGACTTTTTGAAGTTGTCCATGACGCATATCAGGATTTTTTGGATAAGGCCCAATTTGGCATATCCGAGATCCTGAAAAACAGGGATTTCTTAACCCCTGTTATTCATGCCGAGGCAGACTATAAAATGCCTCTTGAGGCAGGAGATGCCATCGAGGTCAGAATTAACATAGGAGAGATCGGGCGGAGCTCCTATACCCTTTTGTATGATATTCTTAAAAACAATCAAATAGCCGGACAGGTTAAAATCATTCATGTGAGTGTCGATAGAAGGTCTGGCAAAAAAATCGGCATTCCAGAAAGGTTAAAGGATATTTTGCTCCAGTACCTCAATGATTGAATTATCCTTTCTCTTGGATTCCCTTCGATCAAATTCGAGTCTTTTATAGAAAAGAGTAATTCAAGCCATTCTTGCAGTGCCTATTTTCTCCCAGGCTCTTTGCGGACCAATTCCTCGGCGATTTCTTTCAAAGCCTTCCGATCAGGCTTGAGCGAAGAGTGATCCCATTCCTTCGGCCAGGGGAAAAAATGGGCCGGGATTTTAAATCGAGGGAGTTTATCCTCCAACCATTCCTGTATTCGTTTAAACTGCAGTCGATGGCCAGATGTCATTTTCAAAAAGGCCACAGGACGAAATCCGAATTCCTCATGTTTTACCGGGACAACAATCGCCTCTTTGATTCCCTCGATCCGTGCGAGATTTTCCTCAATTTCTTCAGGCTGGATATTTTCGCCCCCGGAGATGAACATATTGTCCTTTCGCCCTGTGACATGCAAATAGCCACTTTCATCCAGGCAGCCAATATCCCCTGTATGAAACCAACCCTTTTTATCGACCGCCTTAACGACTCCTCTGTCCTGCACGTAACCCCTGAAAAGGGTTCTTCCCTTCAGAAGAATCTCCCCGCCTTCAGCAATTTGTAAGTCCCGATAATCGAGCAAGGTGCCGCTGGTGAACCGTTTTTCAATGGCATCATTTGGATGGGTGGTGGTGACCTGGGATGCCAGCTCTGTCGATCCATAACTCTTAAAAACAGGGAGGCCCCTTTTGACCCCTTCCCTTATGATATGATCAGGGATAGCGCTTCCTCCGATCAACACTGCCTTAAGCTTGCTTAAATCAGCATTGTTTCCGAAATCCCTGAGTAAACGATAAAACTGCGTACTGACCATGGAAACATGGGTCACCTGCAACTCGCCGATATTTTCTTCCAAAGGGAAACCGGGAATAGGAATGGCCAAGGCCCCACCTCCCAGGATGACCCTGAAAATGATGGCTAGACCACCTACATGATATAATGGGAGAGAAAGAAGCCATCGATCACCTGGCCCAACCCGTATATTCCTGTTCGATCCCAGGGCACTGAAAAGGTGGTTTCCGAGGGTATGGAGAACGGCCTTCGGCGTGCCGGAACTGCCGGATGTAAAGATAATCGTTGCATCCCGATCCTGCCATGGCTCACCAGATTCCAAATTCCCTTCATATGAAGGATTATAATGAAGCGGGATCAGGTCTTCCAGGAAGAGGTGCCGTATTTCCGGAAGTTTTTGGAATGGTGCAGGTCCCTTCGATGTAATGATTCCAATGGCTTCAATTGCCTGAAGATTCTCGATGATCTGTTTCTGCGGCCATCTCGTGCTCATGGGCACTGCTATGACACCCATTCTCCAAAAGGCCAAAAGGAGGATCACATAGGCCAAATTATTCGGCGAAAGGATGGCCACCCTGTCCCCTTCTTCTATGTCCTGTTTTTCCAGTCTGCGTATTGTTTCAGAAACATATTGATGGATCCGGTGATAGGTCAACCGGCAATCGGATGTCACGATTAACGGCTGCTCACCAAAACATTCCAATGCTTCTTCAAGAAAATATCTCTGCAACACAAGATCCATCTCTTATCAAGACAAACACTCATGCCCCTTTGGGGCGCCACAAATAATGAAAATAAGTTTCTATTTTCGGAACAATTCAGGTCGATTTTTCCAGCAGATCGAATCGCAGGTCTCTCATGATCCGGGCTGCATCACGGACATCCACCTGGCCCCGCTTTACATGAAATGGCTTTTGTAAGATGTCATATTGAAACCATTTATAAGTATCCAGCCCAACAGCAATTTCCGGATTAACTATTCCTGCTGAAAGCTGTGCCAGAACAGCATGGGCAAATCCGGATTGGAATGAGCAACTGATGACCGGCAGGATTTGGGAATCCTTTGCCCGAGCGGCAATCTCCATTGTCTTGAATATGCCGCCGATAAGGTCCGGTTTCAATATCACTGCCCTGATGCCAAGGGGCCAATCCGATCCGGTCTCACACCAATCAGACAGGGATTCATCCATAGCCACCGGGATTCCGGTTTGCTGATAGAAACCGGATAATTCCTCAAAGGTCTTTGTGGGCTCTTCGATATACTCGATTTGACAGGGAGATACCGCCTTCCCGAAACGGACCGCCTCCTCCAGGGACCAGCTTCGATTGGCGTCCAATCTCAAACCGGTCTCCGATCCTGCGGTGCTTCGCACCGATTTTACGATTTGGATATCCTCCTCAAGGGAACGACGCCCCACCTTCAGCTTGAGGGTCTTATATCCTTCATGGATATACTGCTTGGCCATCCGGATGATCTCATCGAAATTGCCTGTCAACAGGCCGTTAATCCTGACGATGGGATGATAGGTTTTGAACAGAAGCTGATAAAGGGGAATCCCTCTTACACTCGCAAGCAAAAGGATGAGGGCCTGTTCCATGCCGTATGTCACTGATGGCGGCAGAGATTTTTCATGCTGATCCCACCAGCGTCTGAGTTGCTGCAAATCCTCCGGTATTGTGGAACCGGTTATCTTATCAATGACCCGGCACAGATAATCCCGTGCCTCGGCAAGATCCTCCTTGTGAAGCCCTGGAAATGGGGCGACCTCCCCTATCCCGATTCCATCCTTCTCCCCGTATACGAGGATAATCAAACCGGAGCGATTCGTTATGACACGGCCCATCAAGTTCAGGGGACGAAGAAGCGGGATATCGTAGCGGAATATGTCGCACCTTTTTATCTTCATATTTCTGGCTTCATAGTATCTGGCTTCATAGTATCCAGCCAATGGAAAAAAGAAGGCTAAAGGTTAAGAGGAGTATGCCTGTCTTTGCCAGGACCTGGTTATAGACGGACCCAGGCCTTTCATGAAGGATGATCCTGATGGAGGGGAGGGCCAGAAGAAAAACAAGTGAGGAGGCAAGGCAGAAATGATGCCCTCGGGTGATAGCTACAAGAATAATCGGGATCAGACATGGGATCACGATGCAAAAAAGGTACTCCATCCTCCCGAATGTCTCACCGAATCTGACAGGAAGTGTTTTTTTGCCCACCTCTTTGTCCGTGTAAACGTCCCGTAAATTATTCACACTCAGGATGGCTGTTGAGAGCAGCCCCGGAGCAAGGCCCGCCAGAAGGACGGGGGTATTTATCTCCAATGCCTGCACGTAATAGGTCCCCCCCACAGCCGCAAGGCCGAAGAAAATCAGGACGAAAATGTCACCCAGGCCATGGTAGCCCAGGGGAAAGGGCCCGGCAGTGTAAAGGATCCCGGAGGCTATGGACAGAACACCAATCACCAAGATAGGCCATCCCGCCCGGCAGATGAGGTAGAGGGTGGCGAGGGCAGCCAATGCATAAACCATGATAAACGCCCTCTTCATAACCTGAGGCTTGACCAGCCCTGCCTGGGTTACACGCATCGGCCCCAGCCTTTCCTCCTTGTCCACACCGTGCACATAATCAAAATAATCATTGGAGAGATTGGTACCGATTTGGATCAACACCGCGCCAAGGGCCGCAAGGAATGCGGAGAGCCAGTGGGCCTTTCCGTCTCCGTATGCCATGGCCGTGCCGATCATGACCGGTGAGACAGCTATCCACAGGGTCTTCGGCCGGCTGGCCAGGACCCATATCTTCAATCTGGAATCGCGCATCTTTTCTCCTCTTTGCACTTAAAAATAAAAACCTTATTTTCATTCTTCATAGTGCCCCAAAGGGGCATGGAGATTTGACTTGCACATCCTCATACATTTTGAGCATCCATCATCTAAGGCTGCCTGGGAAATCTGGAAAAATCGGGTTTCCTTTTCTCCAGAAAGGCGTTTTTGCCCTCCTGTGCCTCCTCAGTCATATAATATATCATGGTCGTGCATCCCGCCAGTTCCTGAAGACCGGCCTGCCCATCGCAGTCTGCATTCAGGGCCGCCTTCAGGCAACGAATGGCGGTGGGGGAATGGGCGAGGATCTCCCTGCACCACTGGATGGTCTCATCCTCCAGTCTCTCCAGGGGCACGATTGCGTTGACCAGCCCCATCTCCAGGGCCTGCCGGGCGTTGTACTGCCTGCACAAAAACCAGATCTCGCGTGCCTTCTTCTGCCCGACAATCCTGGCCATGTAACTCGCCCCGTACCCGCCGTCAAAGGATCCCACCTTCGGACCGGTCTGTCCGAAAACCGCATTTTCCGCAGCAATGGTGAGGTCACACATCAAGTGCAGCACGTGTCCGCCGCCTATGGCATATCCGGCAACCATGGCTATGACAGGTTTAGGGCAGGTGCGGATCTGTCTTTGAAAATCCAGGACATTCAGTCGATGCACACCCTTTTCATCCCTGTAACCCGACTCCCCCCTGATCCTCTGATCTCCACCGGAACAGAAGGCATCTTTACCTTCTCCAGTCAGGATGATTACACCGATTCCCGGATCTTCCCATGCATCGGCAAGGGCACGGGACATCTCCATCACGGTCAGAGGCCGGAAGGCATTCCGCACCTCCGGCCGGTTGATGGTGATCTTTGCAATCCCTTCTGCTTTGGCGTATTTGATATCTGTGAATTGACCAGCCTCTTTCCAGTTAATCTTGCTCATATTGATACTCCTCTATTCTTCGATAAAAGCCTTAACCGATTCGATAAAGGCGGATGGATTTTCAAAATGGATATTGTGGCCGCATCCGGCAATGATTTTCGTTCTCGAGTAAGGGCACATCCCTTCCATCCGGGATGCAATGGCCCTGAACTTGCCATCCAGTTCGCCTGTCATAAATAAAAGGGGGACCCGGTTGTGCCTCAATCTCGCCCACTGGGAGGGCTGTTTACCGGTTCCCATATGCCGCAGTGAGAGTGCCATATCAGCAGGGATATTGCCTTGCCGCCTTTTTAATAGATCCGGGAAATCCGGATGTCCCTTCAAGGATTCGAAAATGGGCTGCGAATACCACTTCCGGAGAAATGTGGCGAATGGAACCGATTCCAGCTCTGATGCAAGCTTTTCATCGTGGGCGATCCTGGCCAGGCGATCCTCTCTTTTACTCAGGCCCGGAGATGCGGATTCAAGGACCCCCTTAAAAAATCTATCAGGATAATGCAGGGCCAGATAAAGGGCCAAACGCCCTCCCATGGAATAGCCCACCACAATGCATTTCCGAATACGGAGATCAGCCAGCATATGGATCAGGTTTTTGGCGGCACCGGGCATGGCATAATCCCTTTTGCTCTGCCATATCCTCGTTTTTTCGTGCCCTGGCAAGTCCACAGTGATACAGAAGTAATGGATCATGAGCCCCTGAATGACAGCCGTCCAATCCTCCCCGCAGCCCATGAATCCGTGCAAAAAAAGAATGGCGGGATTATCCGGATCTCCATAGGTCTTTGCGTGCCAGCAATCTGAACGGTCCACCACAGTTTAGGATTTCTCCAGGAAGGAAATAATCTTTTTGTAAAGGTCCTGGTGAATGCGTTTATTTTCTTCCCGGTTCAGGAGGACCTCGACGATGGCCGATTCTTTCCCTTTGACTGCCGCCCTGTAATCCCGGATAAAGGCATCTTGATTCTTCGGATGAAAATAAGGGATTCGAAACAGCCTCGCTGCGTGCTCAAAGGAATACTCATGCGGCGTTCCGAAATAGGGCTCGAAGAGATCCGGAAATTGTGAGATCGGCAAAAAGGAAAAGATGCCCCCTCCCCTATTGTTGATCAGGATGATGATGACCTGCTGATCCATTCTATTCAGAATGGAAAGGGAATTCAGGTCGTGGATAAAGGCCAGATCACCCAGGATGAGGGTGGCTGGTCCTTTCAAACCTGCGGCGAATCCGGATGCACTAGCGATATTCCCATCAATGCCGCTTGCGCCCCGGTTTGTCCCGATCCGGATCCATTGGCGTTCAGGATCCGAAAACATATCCATGTCCCGGATCGGCATGCTGTTACCCAAAAACAATCCGTGCCCTTCGGGAATGATCTGTGAAATCAGCCTTGCGATCTGCAATTCGGATAGTCCCTCCGAATCAGCAAGATAAGCCTGGATCAGGCCACCAATCCCCTTTGATTTCATGAGAAGATCCTCTCTCCAATTCACATTCGGGTCCGGTTCAATCCTTTCCTCCAGGCTGGCCAGGAGTTCAACGAGATCTGCCTCGATTCGCCAGGCCGTCGTATGGGTCGGGTCGGATCGCTCGGAATGATTTTCTATGGTCACAAATCGGGAAGGAGGATGTCGGGTCACATATTCCAGGAATCGTTTCGAAGTGATTCGACTTCCGATCATGAGAATCGCATCCGGCCTGATTTCTTTATGGATTCTTTCGGAGAGGAGCATCAGGTCAAAATAGGCCGCAAGGTATCCGTCACTGGTTCCGATCCGGAGTCCGGAGGCGATATCGGCAAACACCGGCCATTTCAAGCAGTGTGAAAAATGCCTGACTGCATCTATCTCCTCATTTGAGCCCAATCTCCCCACCACGAGCAATCCCTTTTTCGTGGTTGAGATGATCCTGGCAATGCCCTTTATGGCCTCCTGATCGGGGATTGATGAGGGTCTTGTAAAGGTCGTATATGGGGATTTCCCTTTTTTCCAGCCCATGATCCCTTCCTTGCAGCCAGGGGAAATCTCCCCGGAAGTCGGAGCGAGGGGCTCCCGAAACATGCAATTCAAATGAACTGGCCCGCAAGGGCTCCGCCTGGCCATGTTGACCAGTTGATCGATGGTCGTCAGAACCATGGACAGGGGGATTCTCTCATCCGGGCATGGGAGATTGAAGCGCCAGCGCACATAATCGCTGTAGACATGAGGTTGGCGGATGGTCTGGTTGGCGCCCGTCTCCTGCAGCTCAGGGGGGCGATCCGCTGTGAGGATGATGAGGGGGATGTGATCCATGGATGCCTCAATGACTGCTGGGTAATAATTGGCCACCGCAGTGCCTGAGGTGCAGACAAGTGCAGCCGGATGGCCTGTTGCCCTGGCATATCCGAGTGCATGAAAGGCAGCTCCCCGTTCATCATAGAACATAGCCTTTTCCGCCTCAGGATGCCGGGCTGCGGCTACAGTCAGAGGGGTGGAACGCGATCCGGGTGTGATGCAGAAATAGGTGACACGATTCCGAACGAGTTCCTCCACCATGAGGGAGCTCCAGAGGATATTCAGGTTTTCAGCACTATTGATCACTCGTGTAGAATAACCGGGAAAAATTCAAAATCTTGTTTTCGTTTTCTTCCCACTCGGTTTCAGGTTGAGACCCCCTGACAATGCCTGAGCCTGCAAAAAGGGATAGCGTATTTTCCTTTGCCAGGGCGGACCGGATCGCCACCACAAACTCCGAAGCATCACGACTGATCCAGCCCACAGGGCCCGCATACCATCCCCGATCAAATGGTTCCATCTCTGTGATCTTCAACATGGATTGCTCCCTTGGAAAACCACCCACTGCCGGCGTCGGATGGAGCGAGGCAAGGATCTCCCCATCCCTCACGTCTTGCTTCAAAAGACAGTGAAAATGGGTATAAAGGTGCTGCACATGACTGAGCTTAAGCAGCGTTTCATTTTCCAGGACATCCATGGAATGACAAAGCGGCTCGAGGCTGGATTTTACCGTATCACTCACCCATCGATGCTCCCGCAAATCCTTATCGCTTCCCAGAAGTTCCTGTCCGAGCCTTGTATCCTCCTCATCGGATTGCCCCCTGGGCCGCGTACCTGCGATCGCTTCACTGAAGATATTGTTGCCATTTCGCTTGTAGAGCTGTTCAGGCGTTATTCCCAGAAAGGCATAATTAGGCTCCAATTGAAAGTAAAAGTGAAAGGCCTGAAAATTATTCACCGCAAGCAGGTGAAGCAATTCCATTGGATTCAGTTCTTCATTGAATGTCAATACCGATTTTCTGGCCAGAACAACCTTCTTTAATACATCCTGGTTAAACAGGTCCAGAGTCTTAAGGACATTTTCCTTCCAGGAATGCCAATCAGGAAAATCCTGTCTTGAATGAACATCCGGCAGATGATTGAAGCCTAATTGCCTGAATGGCTGCAGTTTTGTGATTCGATCCTTGAGGTATAAAAATTGAGGCTCCAGGTCATCTGCCCCGTTTAATACAAAATTGTAAGCAAACCACTGATTTTCTCCCTGAGCGAGGATCTCGAACTCCGGCACGCAGAATCGATACTTTGCAAACGCCTCCCAATCCCTGTCTGGCGGGTGGGTTTGATCAAACACGAATCCACCGAAATAACGGACATCTTTATCAGATACAGCCAGGGATCTATGGAGGCGATCAAAAAGGTGAGAATAATCAATATGCCTATTTCCGGAAACGACTTTCGCAAGACCGGCACCGGCAATTTCCAGGCCCCCGTGCCTGTCTTTCCAATATAATTTCTCCCTGAATGGTTGAAGAGAAAGCCATTGGATCAGATCGACCCTTTCGGTGGGAAATTCGATCCGCCATATTTTGTCTTCAGGGACAGAGAACCCTTTTCTATCGATCTGCGTAAAAAGCTCACACAATAATTGATCGGTGTGCGCACGGATATCTTGCAAGCTAAAACCTCAAAAAAACGTTAAATTTTTCCGGAAGAATCAGAATCGGATTATTATTGACATGATGAGCGTGATTCCAAAAAAATCCCCTTCATATTAGAACGGAGTCATTCATAAAACATCATATTTGGAGTTTAAAATATATAGCAAAACATTTGTCTGTGTCAATTTGTCTGTGTTAATTTGGGAGCCACCTAAAAATTTTCAAATTACTCATATAAATGATTTTCTGGATTAATCCGATGGGTGATTAGCTTAAGTAATTCTATTAAAATATGTAATAACTTTTGTTACAAAAGGAGAATATTATGATAAAAAAACTAAAAGAAAAATTCTCAATATTTCTATGTCTTCAGAACTTTACTATGAAGTGGGAATTTGACACCCTTTATGAAATAAATCCATTAATTTTTTTGATATTTTGATCGGCAAAAATATCGAACTTTTTTCTCCATTTTTATTGATTGATGAGTATAGGGATAATATAATGCAAATATGTATCATTTGGAGCCTTTTTTTGGTTACGGATAGTCCGGATTTGAAGATTAGTATAAATCGATATCACTGATATTGGGCGGAGGCAACCAAGAGCGACATTAATATTCCAATAAAAAACGGCCGAATAAACAATATTATGGGCCAATATCATGTAATAGAAAAACAAAAGAAATAGGAGGGAAAGATGAACCCCGCTAGTGGAAGCCTAAGCATCGAGACATTGAATGAAATGGTCAAGCGAATAGTTGCGGCAGTTCAGCCTTTAAGGGTAGTTCTTTTCGGGTCCGCAGCCATCGGACGAATGGGGCCCGACAGCGATCTGGATCTGCTTGTCGTGATGCCTGACGGGGTGCACCGTCGTCAGACGGCCCAAAAGATCTATCGCTGTTTATCCGGTATCGGCGCAGCCAAGGATATCATTGTGGTAACAGAAAGCGATATTCATAATCATAAGGATAATCCATCCCTGATTATTTATCCTGCATTGAGAGATGGAAGGGAACTTTATCATGCCGCAGCAAAATAGACCCATACCAGGATCGGTTTCAGACTGGCTGGCCCGTGCAAAAGGTGATTTGATTCTCGCTAAGGGGCCTGTTCAGGAGGGCGCCTTTCTGGAAGATCTATGCTTTCATGCCCAACAGGCTGTGGAAAAGGCAATAAAGGCCTTTTACGTTTATCACGGCCTTGTTTTCCGTTATACCCATGATCTGGATGAACTCCTTACCGGTCTCAGAGCACACGGGATAAGTATTCCAGCAGAGGTGGAAGATTCTATTGTCTTGACGACTTATGCCTGGGAAGCCCGCTATCCGGGAGTTGCTGAACCAGTCACTGAGGAAGAATACCGCGAAGCCGTTCGCTTGGCCGAGGAGGTTATCAATTGGGCCGAAAAAGAGCTGGTTATAATAAGGGATGAATAGGGTTATACCTTGACCTGCCCCCACTTTTTGTATCACGTGCAAATAGACTTAGAAGCCCATGGAATTATCTGATCCCTTTACCCAAATTCTATTTTTTATAAAATAACTTTTCTCTATGTTTATTTAGATTTTAAAATGTAAATTTAAAAAAACACCCTTATTTTTATACCCTTTCTTTTTTTTCACACAAATTTACACCGTAAAATCATTGCTAACTTATTGTTTTAAAGGTTGATGCCGGAGGGGGGAACCGAACCCCCATGGGCGCAAGGCCCGCGGGATTTTGAGCCAATAGCCCCTGAACTTCCTGGTGCCTTAATTAAAAGCAACTTGCTGAAATTATTATATTTTTTGATTAGACAATTTTTGTTAATTCTTGCTAATTTTGGTAGATTTTTGAAAATTTTCTCACACAGATTCTCACACAAAAAGCCAACATAAAACCTGGAGTAGATAAACAATTGATTTACAAAATATCGTGTTTTTGAAACTGATAGTTGAATTTGGCCCTATTGGGCACCCACCACTCCTCGTACTAAATATTTATGATTTTTAAACACCTGTCTTCTTGTCTTTGAAATAGGGATATAGGTATCCCTTGTATAAGATCTTCTTGTATTTTTGAACTATTTTATAATAGTACTTACTAAATGAATAACGGAGGGAATCCCAAATTAGAGACTTCTTCAAGAGTGACTTGGATATCTTTTCAGTCTTGGTGTTTCCGTTTGCGTCCACCGCAGTTGCTGTGACATATACAGACAAGTCTCGTCCTCTGGGGAAAACATAGATATCGTTTCCGACCAGACTGTAGACCCCACTTACCAAAACTCGCCGTCCACCTGTTTTGAATATTTCAACTTTATCGATAATCAACTCGACTTCCGAAGAACAATTATCAGAAGCACTGATTGTCAGCATGTTCGCCAACTGCCATCTCCTCACACAGGTCGAAACCGATAAATGAATCTCCGGTGGTCTGACGTCCTCAACGGTTACAGTCTGCGTCTGGGTCGCAGTGTTCCCGTTCCCGTCATCATAGGTCCATGTCACTGTGTGGGTGCCCTGCTCCGTGAAGCTGAGCGGATCGGTCGTTGTCCCTGTAATGGTGCCTGAACAGTTGTCTGTGGCCGTGGGTATGGCCGATATCTCGGCCGAACATTCCCCTGCCACAGTCGGCAATGTCGCCGCATCAGGAACCGGCGCTGTCACATCCTGGACAATGACGGTCTGCGTCTGGGTCACACTGTTCCCGTTCCCGTCATCATAGGTCCATGTCACTGTGTGGGTGCCCTGCTCCGTATAAATAAGCGGGTCTGTGGTTGTGCCGGCAATGCTTCCAGAGTAGTCGTCTGTGGCCGTGGGAACTGTGACGATTTCTGCTGAACACTCACCTACAGCATCTGGAAGCGGAAACACATCGGGCTCCGGAGGCGATGTATCAGGCATACCCATTAGCTGGGTTTCTGGATTGCCGTTGTTGACGGCATAGGTCCAGTCGGCATAGGTATCAGTATCCACCATCGGATCAATTCTCACGATGGTCCTACCGGTAGACGCCCAGGGATCGGAGGTGCTGCCCCAACCATCAGGAATACCGGCCGAAGCTCCACCTTCCCAGGCGACAAAATCTTTTACATTATCAAGGGAATCTTTCAGGATCAGCGTATCGCCGCTGTTGTTCAGGGAAGGGAGGTTGCCGTAAACATCGGCCTCGTAACCGTATAAGGCGGCAAATCCGGCACTGTCTATGGCCACAGTGAGATAGGTGCCGGGGGCAATGGAGGTGCCGGCGGGAAAAGTGAAAGTATAGCCGGCCCCGTTATTGTCGACAATTGACCAGCCGGCAATGTTAACGTCGAAAGAAGATTTGTTGTAAAGCTCTATCCATTCTTCAATGGAATCTGTGCCCGGAGTATCATAGAAAATCTCGCTAAAGAGTATATTGCCTTGTTCCATCTGAGTCTGAGGATTGCCGTTGTTGACGGCATAGGTCCAGTCGGCATAGGTATCAGTATCCACCATCGGATCAATTCTCACGATGGT
>JBLIRM010000058.1:0-16670 GCA_049472295.1 bacterium
AGCGCCCCTCTATCTGGAACTCTTGAATCAACGGGTCCACGATGATACGGCTGTTCAGGACCATCAAGGCGATCTGACCGTAGTCCGGCGCGGGCGTGCCGGCACGACCCTGTTGGGGTATGGCCAGTCCCAGTGCCGCGATCACGGAATCTAGCCCCCCCGTCTCGGCCCCCTGTACGATCAATACTGCTCTAGCTGTGTAACGGTTTGGCAGCGGGCTTCGGTCCGGGGGCAGAACAAGCGTAAGGATCGAGAACAGGACCATTGCCAATTATCAGGCAGTAGTGCCATCCACATGGAATGCATCCCCAAGGGATGACAAGGGTCAGAGGGGCCCCTATGAGGAGGCCCTTATCGGCACCAGAATGGCCAACATCGATCAGCCTCTGGAGATCATTCGAACGATCCATTCATTCGATCCATGTCTGGCCTGTGCCATTCATATCATCGATCCACGGACAAATGAGATTAAAAAGTTCAAAATTCAATAATGGAGGTGTTCACAATGGCAAAGGTACGCCCATCTAAAAAAGCATCCTTCGTGGCGATTAGGCAATGGTCAAAGGCCATGTGCATCAACCATTGGGCCATGGCCATCAGCATTGTGATTCTGATCGTCACGGGATTTTATATTGCCAAACCATTTACGGTTGGCGCGGGGGAGACCACGCAAAAATTCCTGATGGCCAATATACGTTTCATTCACCTGATATTCGGTCTTCTGTTGACTGCCCTTCTGATCTGGCGTATTTATCTGGCATTTTTCTCCCATTTCCATGCGGACTGGAAGGACTTCTATTGCTGGGCCGATCTCAAAAACACCTGGCATGCGATCAAATTCTATACTTTGATCTCCAGGGATCCGCCCGAGCACTGCGGTCTTTACGGATCACTGCAGGCTGCCGCCTATCTATTCCTGTTTGTCATCACTTTTGTAGAGGTGATTACAGGGATGATCCTTTACGGAGCGCTCCATCAAGCCGGGCTGGCCAAGTTTTCCGCTGCTGTTCTGGGGCCGATCCAGAGGGGGATCTTTGGCGGTCTGGCAGGGGCCCGCTTTGTACACAGCGCATTCATATGGCTCTTCATCATATTCGCCCTGATTCACACATACCTGGCATTCTGGTACGATGCGGTATTCAGCCAGGGTACCATCTCCTCCATCGTGAACGGGCACTTTTTCGAGGAGGCCGAGGAACATAAGTTCAGAGAGGGTTAAACATTTTATTGATCAATAGGATCTCCTTTTTGATCAAGCAGCATAAAGAGCGTGCGGCACGAATCAAGATGTGCCGCACGTATTCTTTATGCATCAATTATGTCTGCATCGACTTTTCATCATTTGATTCATTGAACCTATATAAGCCCCGCATCTTAGCTAATCCATGATCTTTCGATCACAACGAAGGATGAGAGTTTAAAAAGAAATAATTAGTTTAAAAAGTTATATAAAGAATCTCGAATTTTATCGATTGACAAAATGAGCAATCCTCACATATACTTTTTATTAGACGGATTATACAATCCTTTTGAGACGGATCAGACAATTCTTTATGAGATATAGTATAAATTAAGATAACTGAATATATTTATTAAAGGTTGACAGAGCAGACAATTAAGATAACCTAATATATTTGTTACAGGATAACCTAATATATTTATTAAAGGTTTGAGGGGGATACCATGGAAAAACAGGCATTAATCGAGATGTTAAACAGGGACATGGCCGATGAGCATGCCGCAATCATAAGATATCTTGTACATGGATGGATGGAGGGGGAAGACACTCCCCTGGGCTCCAGCCTCATCTCCATTTCCAGGGAAGAGATGTGGCACATGCACTGGTTGGGAATGATCATTGGCGAACTGGGAGGAGAGCCCAATCTCACCCCTGCACCCTATCCCTTTGACCCCACCAACCGGGAGACTATCCTCAAATCATACGTCAAATATGAGGAGGACCTGATCCCGCACTACAACGGTGAAGCGGATAAAGTGGATGACCCGCATATCAAACGAGTCCTTCAAAGAGAGGCATGGGAATCTGCAGGCCACGCCCGGAAGTTTGCAAGAAAGATGGGAAAACTGAGCCCTGAAGAAAGGGCTGGTCAACCCGGTCAGGAGAGTGAGCTTCCCAAGGCATTTTTGGATAAACTGCAGGCAGAGGTCACCGGCAAATATACGGAGATGCTTCAGCATATCCGGGCATCCTGGGTCTTTCAAAAAAATGACATTATGGGATGGCGGATCATGGACCAGGCCATGAAAAAGATGAGGCACCTGGCGCATTTTTCTGAACCCATTGCAGAGAATGGCGTACCACCCCAATTCAAACCGGGAGAGATCCTGAGAAATGACTCCTTTGAATCAGCTTTGAGAAAGGCCATCCAGGATCTTACAAAGGCCCATGGACGCCATGATCAAATGAGATCGGACAGTGAAGTCAAAAAACAATCCGGACTGGTCATCAATCTGGACATGACCGTCCAGCAGGAGGCATATCAGAAAGCGGAACTGGAGGACTGGGGGAAAAAATAGACCGGATGAAGCGGTCTGTGTGGAGATAGTCAAATTCTCCGAAGGTCATAAAAAGGCCTGGGATGAATTAAATCCCAGGCCTTTGCTTTTTTATCTTCAGCACTAAATTATGGGCAGAAGGGCAGAAAGCCCTGTGGGCGCTGTTGAAAGCACATTCACATTGGGGGTTCCCACGGTCGAATTCAGATTCACATTGGGGGTCGTCGTCCCTAAGCCGGTAAGCAGGGGAAGGAATAAGAGGGCAGTGGGTGCAAGCGTTGGTGCAATAGCCGTTGGTGCAATAGCCGTTGGTGCAATAACCGGTGCAGCGACCGTAGGCGTGGTTAAGGGGAGCACAGTCACCTGAATAACAGAGAGGGTCGGATTAAAGAATATGGTCACAGTGGCCCTGGCCTGTCTTAACATTGGACTGAGAGGGGACAACAATGGAAAGGTTGGTCTTAACCGAAGTCCGAAAGGGGAAACAGGACCCAAGGGTAAAAGCGGGGGAAGCATTGAAAAAGGCCCCCAGTAATTTCCGAAAAACATCCAGGGATTGGATGCCCCAATCCTAAAAGGAAACTGTGCACTGACAAGGCCGCCCCAAAAAACAAGCAAGCCGATAATAAGCAAGGCCGTAAAACATCTTTTCATATAATTCACTCCATCCTTGAATCATTCCCTCATATAAGGGGTAATTGAAATGTGGTGACCAACAGGTCGAAAACCAGCGGAAAATTTGTGGTCAACACCGCTACATTACTTGCAAAAACTGTAGGATCGAGCAGATTAATGATTGCTGTCAAAGGGGGTGTGGTGGTGCTCACAGTGGGTATGGTTAAAGTAACAGGGGCATTTGCAAACCGCAAACTAGGTTCAACAAGATATGGTGAAGCAGCAAGGGGCGGAAGAACCGGAAGACCAAAGTATCCCACAGGGTATAGTGGAAAAGGATTTGCATAAAACCAAGGGTAAAGGGGAAAAATCCTAGCTGACCACGGATTATAATATTGCGCCTGTGCAAATCCGGAGAAAAAGATACCAACGGCCATAACAAAAAAGACCGTTAACAATATTAAAAGCACAGACCTCATATCTATTTTCCTCCATCAAAAAAAAATCTCTATCGTAGCGGGTTAGTGACCAGACTATCATTATATATCTGCAGACAGTCACATACCCTCTATTTTGCAGTATTCAGAAACCAAAATGTAATCTTTTTTAATTTTGAATACAAAACTATCTTTAAGATCGATACTATAACAAAAACCTCGTATTCCCTTTCTTATCAATAGTAAAAGCCTTAAATCATTCGATGCAATAGTATGTCATTGCAGTGAGCCAAAGCCCCGAGTGAAACGAAAGGGCAGCATATCAATCCGTTTTGAGATCGCTTCGGACCAAAGTCCTAACAATAGCGACCTATTAGGGCATTCACAATGAGGAAAAAAATATGCCCATTCTTACAAAAGCCCGTCTTAACAGAAAGAGCTCTCTATCTTATCAATATGCTCTTAGCCTAAAAAATAACAGGCGGAATCAGAGTCAAATTGAATATGCCTTCATCCATAATGGGGATCTTTGTTCCAAGTACTGTATAGAAGCCTGTCATTGTTGTCGGCGAGGTAAAGATACCGGTAATAGCACAATCATAACCTGTGAACAAAAATCCCTCCACACTGATGGTGTTGTTCACGATAACCCCGGCTACCTCAAAGGGAATGCTGGCATACCTGCTTTCAGCAAGAACAGCAGTGCCAACTACCGTTCCCAACAAAGGATCTTCGACAATATTCAATGACATTGGACCGGTGTTCCAAAGTATAGGGAATGCGATATAAGTGCTCTGCCATGTGCCTGTCCAGGTCCCTGCCTGCGCCGCTGTCCTTATAGGAGAAACAGGCGCCGGAGCAAGAGTGGCAGCAGAACCCAATACACCTAATGCGCCAAGAGAAAAGGGATTGATGGAGTTAATCCCCAGGAGCAAGGGATTCGTGAATGAGGCCCCAAAGCCAAAAGAGGGATTAAAATTCGTCTGGGAAAGGCTTAATAAAGGACTCCCAAGACTATTCCCCAAAATATTAGATAGTCCAAAGCTTGTCTGTGAAAGACCCAATAAGGGATTCCCAAACCCGATCCCTCCAAAGCCAAAGGATGCAAAAGGAAGAATAGAAGTTGTAGAGGCCGCAGCCTTTATATTTGAACTGGGCCAAAATACATAGGGATTGAAAAGCCCGCCATATCCCAAAGCTGAATTGGGGGGCGCAAGAGTAAATACTGAATACTGAGAACCTACCGGGGCTGCAATAAAGATCCCGATACTTATCCAGAGAATGAATATGAAGAGAAAATTTATTTGTAAATAACTTCTCACTTTCATAAAACAGCTTCCTTTCCGAATAACATAATCTTATAAAAACTTACAGAAACAGGGTCTGCAGCGTAGCAAAAAGTAGTGGATTGGCTGTACTCAATAGCCCTTCATACAATGCACTGCTATAAATGGTAGCCAAAAGAGAAAGCAATGGTGGTGGTGATGCAACAGCAGGAGTTGCCGCAGGTACGCTTGCCACTGTGGGATTAATTACACTTACAGTGCCTGCAGTTGGATTGGTGACGATGATTGTGGCTGCCCCAACCCTGCTTTGCAAAGGTGGCGTAAGCACAGGTGCGCCGAAAAAGGGATAAGGTGTAAAAACAGGACGAGAAAAGGCATACGGCAACGTCGGATAAGAAAAAAAGTAAGGGTTGAAACCTAAATATGGATAAGCAGGATACAACCATTGAGCCTGTGCCTGACCTGCAAAGCTGAATATAATAAACAATACCATCAAACTGATTAGGATCTGAATAAAAGAATTACGATTTATCATGTGCAACACCTCCTAAAAAATTTAAATAAAAAAGGCAATCAATATCATATTCCTCTAAAAGACCAACGTCTGAAGATATGCAAAAAGCAATGGATTTGCAGTCGAAAGCAAGGCCTTCCCATCCAAAAGGGCGCTGGCATAAAGCACTGCCAAGAGACTAAACAGTGGTGCAGGAGCCGGATTAGTCAGAGCCAATGCTGTTGAACCGAGAGGCGCAGCTATGACTGTAGGTGCCACAACTGTTGGTGGTGGGACGACCACCGTAGGGGCACCCAGCACACCTGTGGCTCCTATCAATATAACGCCCGGAGCTGCGCCACCAACGGCTGTCAGTGTGGGAGAAGTAAAAATAATCGTTGCATTGGGTCTCCGCTGATAGGGTGACAATAACGTTGGTGTTGGTAGAGTTGTGGGGCCAAATGGCACCCCCCATCCAAAGCCGCGCCCATAAAGTTGAGGGAAAATATTTCCTTGAGGGAAAAAGGCTCCACCAAAAAGGGCAAAGGGTGAATAAAAGGGATTGCCCACCCATGGAAGACCCCATAGACCGGATAAGCCCTGAGCAAAACCCATCGAGGATACTAATCCCAAAAAGACAAGGATGACCATAAAAATCAGTAATGGTGAAACCTTTCGAATTTTCATTTTAACTCACCTCTCAAAAAAAACTTATACAGCGCACTTTCATCCCGATTATTCCACTATAATGTTAAAAAGAGTCCAAGCGGCACCAAAGCACTGGGGCTCAGCGTAACCGTACCTAACGGCGCATATGCAGTGACCGGGTTGGTCGGCTGATTCAGAATGATAATGATGGTAGCATCAGCAAAACGCCCAAGAGTCGGTAGACCGACAGTGTATGGACTCAATATTGGTTCCGCAAGCGGAATACCTGGAAGAGGGATCGGAATAAAGGGGCCGTATGGATAGAAGGATTGCATAAAAGAAAAAATAAATGGATATGGTGACCACAGTTGTGCGGAACATGGTGTGGTCAAAAAAACCATCAACAGCATTAAAACAAAAAAATACAGAATTATAATTGTATAAATATTCTTCATATCAAAAACCCCAATCTCTTTGGAGAATAGGATCATTGCCTCATATCAATCCTCTATTCCGCCAATGTCAAGAGAAGGATCAGGAAAACCAGGCTGCTCGGGGTGAGATTGAGCGTACCCAATGGTGCATAAGCTGTTACCGCAGG
Organism: bacterium; assembly: GCA_049472295.1. Classification (GTDB taxonomy): domain Bacteria; phylum SZUA-182; class SZUA-182; order DTGQ01; family JAFGSM01; genus JBLIRM01. Next base: position 6,598 of record JBLIRM010000058.1, read on the forward strand.
AGTAGCCGCAGGTAAAGTTATAACAGTGGCAGCAGCAGCACGATAGGAAAGAGTCGGTAAAACACTGAACGGGCTTAATACCGGATTCACAAGAGGGTATGAATAAGTAGGCACAGGAGGAACAAAGGGAAACGCATATGCAGGATTGAATGCCGTTGGGAAAAAAGGATTAAAAGATGTAAAAAATGGGTTGTAGGGAACAAACTGAGCCGAGCTGGGCGTTGAAAAACCAAAAACAAAGACAAAAAGTATAAATGAAATAAATATCAATATGCATATATTTTTCATACTCCATCCTCACCATCGTAAAAAACAATTAAATCTGATATACACTCAATAGCTTCATACATAATTGAAAAACAATTTGCATTACTCAAAGCATATACCGTTTCAAGAGATTACATCTTTTGTATCAGCAGATCACCTCCTAATCATAAAATCAATTAACGGGAAAATGTCTTTATAAGTTCTATTCAAGCTCGTTCCTTCATTCCGCCAATGTTAAGAGAAGGATCAGGAATACCAATGTACTCGGTGTGAGATTTAGAGTACCTAATGGTGCATATGCAGTGACCGTGGGAGCAGGCGGAGGAACAACAATCAGAGTAGCAGCAGCAGCGCGAGGATAAATTGTGGGTAATGCCGTATAAGGGGACGAAATGGGACTTAAAGCCGCAGCAGAATAAAAAGGCACTGTAGGAGCGAAAGGGAATGAGTATGGCGAAAATACCGATGGCAGAAACGGATTTATCGACGGAAAAAATGGATAAGGAAAAAACTGGGCTGAGCAGGGTGAAGCCAAACTCAAAACAAATACCAGCAAAACGAATCCCAAAAAGATCAATCCCAAAATATTTGCGGTTTTCATATTTGTCCACCTCCCTGGATTCTGAATACTTTCTTGATAATAGCGTATATCAATAGAAGACCTAACATCTAAAGATCTTTAAAATATTTAACCTTTCTGATCATTCCTTGTATCGAGAATAATGAAAAAATATATTTAAATCTTAAAGTGATTGCTCTTTCGTAATTGCCTCTTAATCATTGCCTACTTGCAATACCATATGCATTAATCGCAAATTAAGCAGGTAATAACAATCTGTTTTTAAGGCAATAACAAAACTGTGAAAGGGTATTCGAATACATAGGATAGTTCTCATGGAAGATTTTAGGCAGACTGGCTATTAAGGAATATTGCATAATCCGAAAAAGACTAAGAAATTAAAAAAAATTTGGGATAAAGCTTGATAATAAAAAGAGACAGAGATAGTCAGGCAGCTCTAAATCGCTTTAACAAACCCCCTTTACCCTTCACAATTTCAGCTACTTATTCAGCAATCCGATAGACATCAACTTCTTTCGTGTCACACTAATCTATAAAATGGCTACTGATCAAACAGCTTTACTACGTAACTTCAATTTAAAAAAAGCTTTTAAATCTTATATTAATGGAAACAAAAATATTATGATTATTTTATTTCTTGATTAGAATTTCCATAACAAAAAATAAAATAATATTTTTTTAACAATGTTAAAATAAAAAATGCAAGAATTATGTAATTATTAAACTTTCATATACAATTATATTATATTTTTTTTGTAATGTCAATAACACATTATTACATATTTTTATTATTTCAAATTTCATTCAATAGACATAAAATTTAAGAAATTCTTTATGGTGCATTGAGATTCACGTTTTTTATCATTAATAAAATAGTTTAATATTGTCTAAAAAGTATTCATTATTACATATATTTCGATGATATAATTTCAAATCAAGAGAAACTCGAGTTTAACCAAAAAATAATTCAGGCAATCCATTCAAAATGCATCGGTTACAAAGAAACTGCATCCTGTTAATGATAAAATAGGAGGGCTATATCAGGAGGGTTATATCTTATCCATTATAAGGCTGGCTGCCAAACCCGTTACAAAACCGGCAATAAGGGCAGTGAGCAAAAGAACGGGCAAGAGATAAATCAAGCTGGATTGACGAATGATCAATAAAGAAGCAACGGTCAGTTGAACAATATTATGGATAAAGGCACCTGCAATACTGATCCCGATGAAGCTGAATGTGCCAGGGGAAAGGGTCATCAAAAGGCCCATACATAGGGTACTGGTCATCCCTCCACTGAGACTGAGCCAGAACGTGGGGCCAAAAATCGTACCAAGAAGGGTTGAGGCAAGAAACACCCTTAGCCCTGTCACCATGATCCCTTCCCTGATGCCAAACATACCCAAGACAACCAGGATAACCACATTGGCAAGTCCCAGTCTGATCCATGGTGCGGGATTGGGAAGAATACTTTCCAGAATTTGAAGAACCATTGCCAGAGCTGTCATCAGGGATAGGAATACAAGCTTTCGTGCACCCTTATTCCATGTTTGTCTTTGATCCATCCTACCGGGCCAGTGCGTCATAGCTTTCCCTTTTTCCTGTGATCTTCAGAACAATCCGGTTCGGTATGCAGCAGACCACCTGTCCTTCATGACGGATCCAACCCATCTTGACACACAACTTATTCGGACAGGTCGAATCCTTCATCCTCACCCTCCCGTCCTTTATCTCCACAGAAAAGGGGCCTTTTACCCCTTGCATGACGAGTTCTTCAATTGCGACATCCAATGCAACTTCTTTCACTGTTTGACCTTCAACAATAATTTGAACACTCCGGCCCGATCCACCCCTGAACCATATGGAAAAACTCAGAAGGGTACAGAGTGCCAAAAAGATGATCAAGACAAGATCCGCCTTGGTCAGGGTTTTTCTGATGTAAGAAATGAGTTTTATGCTCATGAAATGGGGGTCTTTTGAAGTTTGAGTTTATCCTTCCAACCGGAACTGACATCAATCCTACCAGAGGCGTCCACAATCATCCCTTCCACACCGGGCAGCCTCTCCAACAGTGTCATCCCTTTCTCCGGGCCGAGCACGAAAATGGCTGTGGACAGGATATCCGCATCAAAGGCCCGATGATATTGTATGGATACACTTTTACAGCCGCGAGCAGGCCAACCGGTTTTGGGATCAATGATATGATGATATTTGATCCCTTCATAAACAATAAACCTCTCGTAGTCCCCGGAAGTTACAAGGGCCGTGTCCGTAAGCACGATTGAACCCATAATCCGATCAGAATACTCAGGATCCTGGATCCCGATATTCCAGGGTATTCCACCGGGCTTGCTGCCAAATACCTTCAGGTCACCACCCGCATTGACAATCCCGGCCTTTATACCTAACTCCTTCAGCCTGTTCACAGCCTCATCCACTGCATATCCTTTTGCCCCCCCTCCCAGGTCTAATCCCATCCCCTTTCTCTCCAGTTTGATGCTGCCTGTCTTTTGATCAAGCAGGATCCCTTGAAATCCGACCAATTTCAGGGCATCGCGGACGTCTTCCTTCTTGGGGATCGTTTCCATTGGCCTGTCAAAAAACCATAATCCGGTCACAGGTGCAACAGAGATATCAAATGACCCCTGAGTAAGCATGGCGTATCTCTGGCAGGTTTCTATAACGTCAAAGAGTTCATCCGGGATTTTCATTGCTCTCTCCACGGCATCCTGACCGATCCGGGCTACCAGGCTTCCGGGCCTTTTCGCAGTCATCAGATCTTCAATCTCCCTCATTTTTTCAAAGGCGTTTTCAATGGCCCTATAGGCCACATTGGGATCATTGGTGACCGCCTTAACTTCCACCAGTGTGCCCATAAGGAACTGGGTCCGCTGATAGATTCTTCCGGAGGAATCAGGCTTTGAGCATGAAACGAATAATATGGAAAAAAGACACAGAAATAGGGTGATGACAAGAGAGAAAAAAACGTTTGAGGGATAATCAGGATTTCCGATTAAATGGTCAAAATTCTCTATCGACAATGTAATCTGCGATTGATAGAAGTGCCTTTTTGGCTGTAGAGTCTTCAAAATTCTCAAGGGCCTCTTTAGCGTCCTTGATATGCTTTCGGGCACGCCCTAATGTGTACTCCGCACCTCTGTGTTCTCTGACCAGGTTAAGGGCCCAGTCCAATTTTGATCCGGTCATGGGCACTGTCTGCATTGATTCCTGAACCCTGATCTGATCTTCATTACTCGCAAGCGAGAGTGTTCTGATCAGAGGGAGTGTGGCATTACCGGTACGCAAATCATTTCCAGTGGGTTTTCCTAATTTTTCTTCTTTTGCAAGAAAATCAAGGGCATCATCAACCAACTGAAATGCGATCCCCACTTTCGTTCCGAAGGTTTCCAACGTTCCGACCAAATGGTCATTCATTCCACCCAAGATGCCGCCTATTTTACAGCATGCCGCAATTAGTGAGGCTGTCTTTTTTGTGATAATGTACATATATTCCTCTTCTGTCAAGTCAGCGGCACCTGTTTTATGAAGCTGAAATATCTCCCCATCCGTCACATTTGCTGTTGCGGAAGACACAGTGGACATGATTGAATAATCCCCATCCTTGACCAGCCAGAAAAAGGATTTGGCATAAAGATAATCCCCGACCAATACCGGGAGCTGGTTTCCCCAGAGTTTATTTGCTGAAGGATTTCTTCTTCGAAAGGCGGCCTGGTCTACCACATCGTCATGCAAAAGGGTTGCAGCGTGAATGCTCTCGATGATACTGGCCAAAAATACATCCCTATCGCCGGAGTATCCTGATAATTGGGAAGAAAGAAGGAGAAAAATCGGACGTATACGCTTGCCTCCGCTGCAACAAATATAGGAACCTATTTTGCTTAATAGGGGATTCTCGGTCTTTAGCAAGCGAGAGATACACTCCTCAACCTGATTCAATTTTTCTCCGATCAGATCATTAACGCAATCGGGTATTGCCACAATCGATTTCGTTGCTTCCGTTTCCATAATCAATTCTTTCCTATTCATAATCCATGCTTAAGATTCTATAAGTATCTTTGAAAAGATATGTTTCAAGATTAAGTGTCAAACATTTTTTTCAGATATACTGAGTTCCTTTTATACTTTGAAGATAATCATATGCCATCATGGCGGCTGTGGCGCCTTCCCCGACAGCCGTGACAATCTGCCTCAATTTTTTATGCCTGCAGTCACCTGCAGCAAATATGCCCGGGCAAGAGGTGGCCATCTGTAAGTCAGTTATAATATAACCCTTTTCATCAAGTTCTACAATGCCTTTTAGGAATCCGGTATTAGGTATCGTACCAATGTAAACAAAAACTCCGTAGACCTCAATCTCCGATCGTTCCTTTGAGTTTACATCCTCCAGGACGACCCTTTCAACCTTTCCGGAACCCAGGATCTCACTGACGACACTATTCCAAAGCATCTTGATCTTCTTCTCCTTGAATGCCTGATCCTGAAGTACCTTATCCGCCCTCAACCGATCCCTTCGGTGAGCAATATACACAGTTGAGGCAAATCTTGTAAGATAAATGGCTTCTTCAATGGCTGCATTTCCACCGCCGACGACCAATATGGGCTTGTCTCTGAAGAAAGGGCCGTCACATGTGGCGCAATAGGATATTCCCCTGCCCTTCAATTCCTGTGCCCCTGGCACTTCGAGTTCCCTGTATTCGGATCCTGTTGATATTATCAAAGCTCCTGTCCGGAACGTGTTCCCATTTTCCAGATTTACTCTGAATCCATCATCGGAGTCAACGGAAACCACTTTATTAAACTCCATGATATTCAGCCCAAATCCCTCTGACTGCTTCTTGAGCCTTTCCATCAATTCAGGACCGCTTATGGGATCAGGATGTCCCGGATAATTCTCGATTCGATACGTTTTGATGGCCTGACCTCCGGTAGAAGCCCCTTCCACAAGAAGGGTTTTCATACCACTTCTTGTGGCATAGAGTCCTGCCGCAAGCCCGGCAGGCCCTCCGCCGATAATGATTAATTCCCAATTTTCCTTTACAGGATCTGACATATCAGAAATTTACGACTGAAATGAATTACGATCTAATGCAATGATTTGGTAATTTTTATCATACTTTTTTACTTCTGTCCAGATTTGGCTATCAGAAACTCATTTTTACAGGTTTGAACCTAAAAAATAAGGATGTGAACAAACATTTTTACTCCAACAAAACTTTGTCAGGCGGAGCGAAGCGAAGCTACTATGTTGCTCTTTCCAACTACAGAAAGGTCGGCAAAAAGCTTCCCTACACTCTGCAGTAAATATGTCTGCTCAGGGAGAAGGGGAGAAGAAGGGATTGGAAAAGGAAATGATTTCTTCGAATCAACTGGGTAGGCTTTCTATTCGGATGCAAAGGGTTTTATCGAGCACCATGGGCATGCAATCGATTTCGGAAAGTGCGGATTGCAGATCAGATTCCTGGGCTTCGTGGGTCATCATAATGATAGGGACCCCCCCTTTTTCACCTCTGCCTTTTTGGATCACAGAGGAAATACTGATGTTGTGTTCTCCTAAAATACCGGCTATGGCGGACAAGACACCCGGACGGTCCATGGCAGAAAAACGCAGATAATAGTCGGATCGGATTTTGCGGATATCCTTAATTGGTTTATCATTGGATTCGAGCGCTTTATGAACAACCGGTGTAATCATCCCGGTAGAAGAATGCAGAACATTCCTGGCGATTTCCACGATGTTGCTCATGACTGCACTGGCAGTTGGCAGCTGACCGGCTCCCTGTCCGTAAAACATGGTTGGCCCTGTAAAGCCTCCGATGATATAGATGGCATTATATACCCCATCCACGGATGCAAGCATATTGTCCTGGGGTATCATTGTGGGATGGACTCTCACCTCCAGCCCGTCCTGGTCATTCTTTGCCAGGGCGAGGAGTTTTATCTTATAACCCAGTTCTGCTGCAAAACTGAGATCGAGCAGGGAGATCCTCTCAATCCCTTCGGTATAGATCTGATCCAATCGGACCCCTGTACCAAAGGCCAGTGTGCTGAGAATAGCCAGTTTGTGGGCCGTATCAATCCCCTTGATATCATAAGAGGGGTCCGCTTCGGCATAGCCCAGTTTTTGGGCCTCGGCCAGCACCTCCTTGAAATCCTTCTTCTCCTCATACATCCTGGTCAGAATATAATTGGCAGTCCCATTGATAATACCATAAATAGATTTGATACGATTTGATACCAGTCCCTCGGTAATGGCCCTTATGATGGGGATCCCGCCACCAACACTTGCCTCGAATCCGACGTCCACATTTTTGACCCTTGCGGATTCGAATATCTCAAAACCATGTTCGGCCAGAAGTGCCTTGTTGGCTGTGACCACCTGTTTGCCTGCACTGATGGCATCGAGTATGAACTGCCGCGCTGGTTCGATCCCTCCGATCAATTCGATGACGATTTGAATCTCGGGATCTGATAATATATCTTCAGCATTTTGGGTTAGGCGATCCTTTGGAATGGAGACATCCCTGGGGGTGCTGATATCCAGGTCCGCTATCTTTTTTATATATAGTTCAGCACCCAAGCGCTCAGCCAGGGATGCGGAAGCTTGTTCCAAAACCTTGGTCACACCAACACCTATGGTGCCCCATCCGATCAATCCCAAGTTTATCCGTTTCATAATATCTGTTTGATACCCCTGATGGCCTGCCTGGTCCTGTGTTCATTTTCCACGAGTGCAAAACGGACGAATTTGTCTCCGCCTTCGCCGAAACCGATGCCAGGGGAGACTGCCACTTTTGCCTTTTCAATAAGCATCTTTGCGAATTCAAGAGAACCCATGGATATATATTGATCGGGAATTTTGGCCCAGACAAACATGGTGGCCTTGGGCTTTTCGATCTCCCATCCGATCCGGTTCAGACCATCTATCAAAACATCCCTGCGGCTTTTATATACATCCCGGATGTCTCCGATGCAATCGGTGGGTCCGTTCAGGGCGATAATGGCAGCGATCTGAATCGGCTGGAATATCCCATAATCCAGATAGCTTTTGATTCGGGTCAGGGCGGCAATGATTTCAGGATTGCCCACACAGAAACCTACGCGCCAGCCTGCCATATTGTAGCTTTTGGAGAGGGTGGTAAACTCTACCCCCACATCCTTTGCACCGGGGACCTGGAAGAGGCTGGGGGCCTCATACCCGTCAAATACCAGATCAACATAAGCAAAGTCATGCAAGATGATGATGTCATTTTCTTTGGCCAATTCAACAGCCTGGTGGAAAAAATCCAGATCTACCACCCTGGTTGTGGGATTATGCGGAAAACTCAATATCATGATCTTTGGCCTGGGCCATGTAAATTTCAATGCATCCTGTATCTCATCGATAAAGTTGTTGTCCTTAGTCAACGGGACACTGCGGACATCGGCGCCGGCAATGATTACGCTGTAAGTATGGATAGGATAAGTGGGTGTGGGTACAAAGGCAACATCACCAGGTCCCATTAATCCCAGCACCAGATGAGAAAGTCCCTCTTTTGCACCGATAGTAACAATGGCCTCAGTCTCAGGGTTAAACTCATATCCAAAACGCCTTTTATACCAGTCACAGATAGCCAACCGGAGCTTAAAGATACCTTTGGATGCCGAGTACCTATGATTTCTGGAGTTTTGGATAGACTCGCACAATTTGTCCACGATATGAGGGGGAGTGCAACCATCCGGGTTGCCCATGCCAAGGTCTATGACGTCCTCACCCTTCCTACGGGCATCCATCTTGAGTGTATTGATAATGTTAAATACGTATGGAGGCAGCCTTTTGATACGTGGGAATCGTTCCATTTTCTGCTTTTCTCATCTTTGCGTTTTTGGGTTGATCGGTCATAAAAAATCCGGCATTATATGAACTGCGCACATAAGGTGCGGATTCCACGTGAAGAAAACCCATCCGCATCCCATAATCCCTTAGTTTCGAAAATGTCTCAGGGGTCACAAAGGTTTCTACCGGCATGTTATCACGGGTTGGCTGGACATATTGCCCTATAGTCAAGATATCGCAATTGGCAGCTATCAGGTCCTTCATGACCTCCAAGATCTCTGCTTTACTCTCACCCAGTCCGATCATAAAACCGGATTTGGTAATGACCTGGGGCTTTATTTTCTTTGCAGTCTTGATCAGTTTTAAGGATTTTTCATAGTTGGCCCTGGATCTTACTCTGGGATAAAGGCTTGGCACGGTTTCGATGTTGTGGTTGAATATGTGAGGGTTAAAATCGAGAATGGTTTTAAGGGCCTTTCTATCGGCTCGAAAATCGGGTACCAGCACCTCTACGGTAGACTTGGGCAATTCCTTTTTCACTTCAAAAACAGTATGTGCAAAATGTAAAGCTCCCCCATCAGCCAAATCGTCCCGGCAGACAGAGGTAATTATGGTATGTTTCAATCCCATCATCTGCGCGGCTTTGGCAATATTCCGAGGCTCATCAAAATCTACAGGTTTCGGTTCCCCCTTTTTCACGGCACAGAAAGTGCAGTTTCTGCTGCATATATTACCCAGTATCATAAAAGTGACCGTAGGTCTGGAAAAGCATTCACCGATATTGGGACACTTGACAGCTTCGCATGTTGTATGGACCTTGAATTCCCTTAATATGGCTTTAATTTGATGGACCTTTTCGGTCAATATCTTTTTCTGTTGTATTCTGGTCGGAAAACACTCGGCAGCCATAAAGGGACTCCTCGTTGAATCTTATTTGTGGATAAGTTTTTTATTGTGGAGTTAATAAAGGAGAAATTCCTTTAAATCGAGGGGGGACAATTTCTCCTCGAATTTCCGGCATTTGATTTTTTCATAATAGACTGATTATTGATGCTTGTCAAGGTGAGCAGACATATTTACGGATCGATATTGAAAAGGCCAGAAAAGTGATCAGTTTGCACCAGTGATGCAGTTCCCCCCTCTTATCCTTGTGAGCAAATATGTTATTGTAGCGTATCAGAATGTTATATCTCTTTTGCAAAGCAATGGGACTTTCTCAGTAATGCTTTTCTTCCTCCTCCCATCTCAGTGGACAGACATATTTACGGTTCCTTATCTAAGCCATCAATCTGTGCCAACGCCTCTTTTCTTTCCCTTCTATTGTCGTGAGCGGACATATTTACGAAGCGATATAGGGAGGCTTTTTGAAAATTTTCTGGGCGAAGCGGAGCGTAT
>JBLIRM010000059.1:0-16343 GCA_049472295.1 bacterium
AAAACCCACCCTGGAGGCCTTTGATTGAACCCTATGCGCATAGGTCAAACTGGGAAGCCCTTTAGGAAGACCGTCCAACACCGACGACTTCCCATTTTTTTTATCTCCCTTTCCCTCTTTCTGCTTGATCTCTTCCCATTTGGCCAGAACCTCGGACACATTCGCAGCTTTATCATTTGAAAATACATGGGGATGGCGACGGATCATCTTTTTAGTAATACTCTTCAAGATCCGAGACATATCAAAGTTGCCCTCCTCCTGACCGATCTGGGCCAGAAAAATGATCTGGAAAAGCAGATCACCCAATTCCTCCTGGATCTTCCGGGGCGCCCCATCTTCAATGGCCTCAATGACCTCGTAACACTCCTCGACCAGAAAGGGTTTCAAGGATTCTATGGTCTGGGCGCGATCCCATGGGCATCCCCCCTCCCCCCTCAACCGCTTCATAATATTTAAAAGTTCTTCAAATAAATATTTTTCCATATCTTATTATAAACTATTTGCTCTTGACGATACAACCCGCTACCATCATTATCCATGGGAGATACCCAATATTTCAATCCCCCTGATTCCTAGTATGATTTTGACAATACGCTATGGTAAACCCATTAATATTTATTCTTCGTTAAACGGAAGGCATTGAAATTCATCAGAATTTGAATGTCCAGGTAACTAATGAATGCGCTTTGAACTGTGACCTGCTCATACCAATTTGTGATCAAATGATGAATTTGTATGCGTTTGAATGCAACCTGGTATCATTAAAATAGGGGAAATGGGTCAAGAAAGGGATATTTTTTTACTCGATCCTCTTCCTCATCCACTTTTTGATATGATCCGAAAATGAATAAAGGTCATCGATTCGTTGGATTTTTTTATATACTTCGTTCCAGTCAATGCTGAGATATTCATGAATGAGAATATTTCTGAAGCCGGCCATAGGTGCAATATTCTTGGCAAAAGCCATGGGCAGGATATTTGCCTCACCTAGGAGCAAAAAGGCGCCATAGTAATCCAGGGGTTTCTTCATCTCCTCCAGGGAGATAATGCGATTTGCGATGTCTATACAACATTGAACCGCTACTTCCAGATTTCTTTCAACGATATCCCTCAAATAGGGGCCCTTTTCAAAATCATCAATCGGACGTTTTCGAAGAGGCTCCAATTTTCTTAAGCATTCGCATAGTCTTTCCAAGCGCCTTTCGATTCCGCTGAATTCCTCTTGCATCCTTTCCCTCCGTAAGTATCTCATACCTTTGTCTATGCAATATTGATGACCTCGCAAAAAGTAATTTACAGAGTCATTGCAAAGAGCGCAGCGACGAAGCAATCTAATAAAATACAATGAGACATGACATGCGAGATTGCTTCGCGCAATGACATTTTTTTGGATTTTTTACGAGTCCATCAATCTTTGTTAAAATCAAAAAAAACATCGATATGGCTTAAGCCGATCTCGGGCTTCGGGACTTTTTTGCCCTTGACAATCCGGCTTTTTCTTGATATTTTTTGCATGTTTAGCACTCTAAGAATGAGAGTGCTAAATGGCTTTTAGCGTAAGAATCGGATATAATTTAAACCCTGTTTTTTGAAAAATTCATCGCACGATATTATATTGATAGAAAAATTAATTAGCCTTATATAGATAGGCACCATCATCATAAGGAATGAAACGACATGGACGAGAACAAAATTCTATCTGAAAGAGAAATACGTATATTTCTTGAATTATTAACGCACTATATCCATAATTCGGAACCCGTGGGGTCCAGAACCCTGAGCAAAAAGCTGAGTATCGAACTTTCTCCTGCCACCATTCGAAATATTATGGCAGACCTTGAAGAAAAAGGATTCCTGACCCATCCTCATACTTCTGCCGGGCGCATTCCAACCGAAAAGGGATACAGGTTCTTTGTGGATCATTTATTGGCATGCCTGAAAAGAGAAGCAGAACCTTTGGGCAGCCAGAAAAACCTGGAGTCCATACTGTGTGAGATCAGGGAAAGGGCTGCCATGCTCTCTAAGATATCCTCCATACTTTCAGCCCTTTCAAGATATGTGGGTATTGTTCTGGCACCCAAGGTTTCTCAACTGACTTTGAAGCATATCGATTTTGTTCATATGGGGGGGCATCATTGCCTGGCCATCTTCGTTTCCCAATCGGGTCTGCTCTTTAACCGAATGGTGGAGACGGAAGAGATCATTCCGCAGGAACTCCTGGATAAGATGTCCCGATATGTCAACCAACAGTTTCAGGGACTCAGTCTATCCGAGATAAAGGCCAAGATCTTTCAGATCATGTCCGATGAAAAGACACTATATGACCAATTTATTCGTCAATCCATTCAACTGAGTGAAAAAGCGATAGATAACGAAGAGATATGCGATGTTTATCTGGATGGCAGACAGAACATCTTAGACCAGCCCGAATTTGCAGATCCGCATAAGATGCGTTCCTTTTTTGATACGGTTGAAGAAAAAGGCAGATTGATTAAAATCATGGATCAGTATCAGTCGGAGGATGGCGTAAAAGTCCTCATAGGGTCCGAAAACCCTGACCCCCAGATGGTTGATTGCAGTCTGGTCATGTCGACTTATAGGATCCGCCCTCATGTCCGTGGGATGTTGGGCGTCATCGGACCGACCAGGATGCGATACCGGGAGGTCATATCCATGGTGGACCAGATGGCCATTATGATGACTCGAATCTTTCAGCAGATGCATTAATAGTTAAAGAAGGGGTAAACAATCGATGTCGGATGAACAGTCGACCTCACATGGTTCCAAAACGCAGGGGGAAGGAAAATCGATGCACCATAATGCAGATTCCAAGACTCATATAGACAAAAAACAGGGAGAACAGGATATCCCCGAAGGCAACAAAGACATTTCCGATGACCTGGCTATAGAAAAAGAGAGAAACAAGGAGTTATATGACAAATATCTTCGATTACAGGCAGAATTCGAAAACTTCAAAAAAAGGATGGAACGTGAAAAATGTGAATATTTTAAGTATGCATTGGAGAGATTGATCAAGGATTTGATCCCTGTTTTCGATCACCTGGAACTGGCTATCCAATCTGCAAAGGAATCTAAAAATTTTGAGAGCTTTTCTGAAGGGATCCAACTGATCTATAAGCAGTTAAAGGATATACTCGCAAAGGAAGGCCTCTCGTATGAATGCTCGGTCGGTGAAAAATTTGATCCATGCAAACATGAGGCAATGATGCATATGGAATCAGCGGATCATGAACCCAATGTGGTAATGGAGGAACATAAAAAGGGTTATTTCCTGAATGATCGTCTTATCAGACCGGCCATGGTCACAGTGGCCAAAAGGCCTGAAGAGAAAAAAAAGGGTGAAGACAATTAAATGATAATATTACGGGAAAATGAAAATATTAATCAGAGGGAGGATTATTAGATGGGTAAAGTCATAGGTATAGATCTCGGCACCACAAATTCCTGTGTGGCCATTATGGAGGCCGGAGATCCCAAAGTCCTCGAAAATACCGAAGGAAATCGAACGACCCCTTCCATGGTCGCATTTACAGATAAGGATGAAAGACTCGTCGGCCAAATCGCTAAACGCCAGGCCATAACCAATCCGGACAATACCATATTTTCTGTGAAAAGGCTCATCGGCAGACGTTTTGACAGTGAAGAGGTCAAAAAGGCCATCAAGGTCAGTCCTTATAAGATTGTTGAAGGAAAACACGGAGAATGCGCCATTGAGGTCAAAGGGAAGAAATATACCCCGCCGGAGATCTCTGCCATGATTCTCCAGAAGATGAAAGAAACAGCAGAACATTATCTCGGAGAAAAGATCACGGATGCGGTGGTTACAGTACCTGCATATTTTAACGACAGCCAAAGACAGGCCACCAAGGATGCCGGCCGGATATCCGGATTGAATGTGCTCAGGATTATCAACGAACCCACGGCTGCATCCCTGGCCTACGGACTGGACAAGAAACACGATGAAAAGATCGCTGTCTATGACCTGGGGGGCGGCACTTTCGATATCTCCATCCTGGAATTGGGGGAAGGCGTCTTTGAGGTAAAATCCACTAATGGGGATACATACCTGGGAGGAGACGACTTTGACCAGAAGGTCATCAACTGGCTGGCGGATGAGTTCAAGAAGGATCAGGGGATCGACCTTCGTCAGGACAAGATGGCACTCCAGAGGTTGAAGGAGGCCGCGGAAAAGGCCAAATGTGAACTCTCTTCCGCCGTTCAAACCGATATCAATCTTCCCTTTGTGACAGCAGACGCAACCGGGCCAAAGCACCTGAATATCACACTCACCCGGGCAAAACTGGAACAACTGGTGGGAGACCTGGTGGAAAGGACCGTCGAACCCTGCCGGCTTGCCCTGAAGGATGCCAATCTTTCCCCGTCCGATATCAACGAGGTCATTCTGGTTGGCGGACAGACCAGGATGCCGCTGGTCCAGGAAACAGTGAAGAAATTCTTCGGCAAGGAGCCGCATAAGGGGGTCAACCCCGATGAAGTGGTGGCTGTAGGTGCGGCCATCCAGGGCGGGGTGCTGACCGGGGATGTGAAGGATGTACTCTTGCTGGATGTCACGCCCCTTTCACTGGGTATTGAAACCCTGGGTGGGGTATTTACAAAACTCATCGATAGAAATACCACCATCCCTACAAAAAAGGCACAGATATTCTCCACTGCCGCTGACAGTCAGACAGCGGTCAGCATCAATGTACTTCAGGGAGAAAGGGAAATGGCAGCCGACAACCGGAGCCTGGGTCGTTTCGATCTGGTGGGCATACCTCCTGCGCCCCGGGGGATTCCGCAAATCGAGGTCACCTTTGACATCGATGCAAACGGGATTCTGAATGTCTCTGCGAAAGACAAGGCCACCGGAAAGCAGCAGGCCATTCAGATCACATCTTCAAGCGGCCTTTCAGAGGAAGAAATCAAGAAGATGGTCAAAGAGGCCGAACAGCATGCGTCAGAGGATAAAAAGAAAAAGGAACTGGCGGAGGTTAAAAACCAGGCCGACAGCCTTGTCTTTCAGATAGAAAAAAATCTGGGTGAATTCGGGGACAAGATCAATGAGGCGGACAAAGAAAAGATTACTCAGGCCAAGGATCGTCTGGCAAAACTCAAGGATGAAAGCACGGACGTCGACGCCATCAAGAAGGGAATAGAGGAACTCACTCAGGCATCTCATAAACTGGCCGAACAGATGTATGCCCAAGCCTCCTCCCAAGAGCCGGGGCAGCAACAAGGTGCACAGGAGACAGGGCCTGAGGAGGGGGCGGGAGGCACCCAAGCCGGAACCGAGGGAGAAAACGTCGTTGATGCGGATTTCGAAGTCGTGGATGAGGACAAAGAATAATAGGATGCATCTCCTGCGCCATTCGTACCATGTCACAGACAGGGCCAATGTTATGATTGGATGAAATTTATCATACTGCGCAGGGCAGGAGTTATAATCAAACGGGATTATGCCGAGACTTTTTCTCCATCAAAAACAGATATCCGCTCCATCGGTTGTTCGCCTTACAGGGGATGAGGTCCATCATCTCCGGGTGATGAGGCTTAAACCGGGAGATTTTATATATATTTCAGATGGCTCTGGTCATCGATACAAGGCAGAGATCAAATCGATGACCAGGGCACAGGCTGAGATTGAAATCCACAAGAGCGAACTCTTTCCCAGAAAATCGAGGCCCAAAATCATCCTGGGTCAAGCTATCCCCCGGTTTACCAAAATAGAGTTCATCCTCCAAAAGGCCACTGAACTGGGTGTGGATGACATTTGCCCACTTCAGACCGAGAGGAGCTTTTTACCAAAAGATCGGCCTTTCAGTCGGAACAGATGGCATCGATGGAAGAGGATTGTCTCTGAGGCTGCAAAACAATCCGGCCGGACTGATATACCGATCCTTTTTCCGCCTAAGACTTTGGCTACCTTCTTAGAGAAAGAACCGGACTCGGATCTCAAGATCTGTCTCTGGGAAGGGGGAGATCAAGAAAACGGGATAAAAGACATTTTGAGGGCACAGAAAAAACCTGATGCCATTTCTGTGCTGATAGGACCTGAAGGCAGTTTTTCAGAGAATGAAATCAAAAAGATCAGGGCTGCAGGATATCAGACGTTATCATGCGGCCCCCGCATCATGCGGGTTGAGACGGCAGCCCTTGCATGCATGGCTATATGCCAGTATGAATGGGGAGATATGTGATATCGTAAAAAGCCATCTCGACGGCTGAATGTTTTTTCTCAATTCCCTGAAACTGATTAAGTGGCAGATATACTTTTAATAGAGTACTCGTAAAAAGTCATTTCGGTGCTTAGGGGAATTTTTTTAAGGCTCTAAGGCTTCGCTTCGCTAAATTTGTCGAACTCGGGCTTCGCCCTCAGACAACGACAAATTTTAGCGCTCCGCTGCGCTAAGAGCCTTTGGCAAAAATTCCAATGCGCTCCTCAATGACATTTTTACGAGTCGATCAGCCCATATTTGTGATCTTGTGAAAACGCCTTTTGTTTGGGCGTATGAAATTTTGAGGACCGCTACGCAAAAAGGCCTTTACTAAAAGGCCAGCCATGGCGCCTCGATGACTTTTGTACGAATACCGGGGAGGGGGAAGGAAGAGGATGCGCTTCTCAATAATCCTTCACGAATTGAGTGAGGATGGGGAGAATAGATAAAAGGTTGGTTTATCAAATAGAAATGGATTTAGTCATACAGGGATAAAATCATGTATATTGAGATAATTAAGGAAAAGTGTACCGGATGTGAGGCATGCGTATCCTCATGTCCATTTGGGGCCATCACAATGGAAGAAGTGGTGGCCAAGATAGGTGAAGCCTGTACAATCTGCAGGGCATGTATCGAAACCTGTCCTGTGGAGGCCATTCAGTTTGTTCGATCCGATGTGGAGGAGATGAGCCGGGGGGAGCATCGGGGAGTATGGGTGTTTGCAGAGCAAAGACACGGTGTGCTGGCAGAGGTGGGGTATGAGCTTTTAGGTGCTGGTCGTCAGTTGGCCGACCAATTGAAGACAGAACTTTGGGCGATTGTTTTCGGACAGGGCATAGATGATCAGGCCAAAAAGCTTATCGCCTATGGCGCAGATTGTGTGCTTTTAGCGGAGGAACCATTACTGAATCATTTTCAGAATAACTTATATACCGGTGTGCTTTCAGATCTGATTCTCAAATATCAACCGGAGATCGTACTGGCAGGGGCGACAAGCATCGGTCGGTCTTTCTTCCCTGGTGTGGCGTCCAGGATAGGTACGGGTTTGACAGCGGATTGCACGGCCCTGGAGGTCGATCCTGAAAAGGAGATCCTGCTTCAGACCAGGCCCGCCTTTGGAGGGAATATAATGGCCACTATTGTCTGTCCGAAATATCGGCCACAGATGGCTACTGTGAGACATAAGGTCATGAAAAAACCCAAACCTGATGCCACGAGGAAAGGGGAGTTGAAAAGGGAGAAGATTGACTTGACGGATGCGCAGAGTCGTACCAGGTTTATAAAGTTTGTTGAGGATGTCTCAGAAAAGGTCAATCTGACCGATGCGGACGTGATTGTTTCGGGCGGGCGCGGTCTGGGCAAACCGGATAATTTTGCACTTCTAAGGGAACTGGCTGATCTTTTAAAGGGGGCTGTGGGCGCTTCCAGGGCTGCCGTAGATTCGGATTGGATTCCCTATTCGCATCAGGTGGGTCAGACAGGCAAGACCGTATGTCCGAAGCTTTATATTGCATGCGGCATTTCCGGCGCCATCCAGCACCTGGTGGGTATGCAGTCTTCGGAAGTCATTGTGGCCATCAACAGGGATCCGGATGCCCCGATCTTTAATGTGGCCAATTACGGATTGGTGGGAGATCTCTTCGAGATCATTCCGGCGATGATCAAGGAACTGAAACAGAACTGAGGATGAGACGTTTATAGAGATAATGGCTGATCTTTTGGTGGATTGTAATATTTTAATCATTTGAATCATGCTTTTAGATAATGGATAAAATAGCCTTTATTTTCCCCGGACAGGGGTCACAGTTTGTGGGTATGGGAAAAGATATCTATGAAGGATATCCTGAGGCCCGGGATGTGTTTGATGAGGCCTCCATCGCCTTGGGCCTTGATTTAAAAAACCTTTGTTTTCAAGGCCCTGAAGAAAATCTCACATTGACAACATACACGCAACCTGCTATATTAACCACCAGCTTCGCCCTCTGGGCCTGTATTAATAAACCGGATTCTGTTTTTTTGGCAGGACACAGTCTGGGCGAATTCACTGCTTTGGTTGCAGGCGGTGCCATGACCCTGAAAACCGCTGTCTCACTGGTGATGGAACGGGGGCGCTATATGCAGGAGGCCGTTCCTGAAGATGTGGGAGGTATGGCAGCAGTTATAGGTCTGGACAAACAGGATATCACTGAGATCTGCAAAATTGCATGGGACGCAGGGAGGGTTTGGGCCGCGAACTACAATTGTCCCGGCCAGATTGTCATCAGCGGAGAAAAGAAAGGCGTCCAAAAGGCCGCAGAACTCGCAAAGGAGCGAGGGGCCAAGTTTTCCGTGATGTTGCCTGTGAGCATTCCCTCCCATTGCCCATTGATGGAGAAGGCAGCTCGAAGATTCGCCGAAAGGGTAAACCGTATTGAGATGAGGGACCTTGAGGTCCCAGTGGTTTCGAATTGCCGGGCGGTTCCGATGAAAGGTAAAGAAAAAATAAAGGAGAATATGATTTCACAACTGACTTCTCCGGTTCGATGGGAGGATAGTATTCGTTTTATGCTTCAGGAAGGTGTGACCACATTTATCGAGGTAGGTCCGGGCAAGGTTTTGTCCGGACTGGTCAAAAGGATTAACAGAGAATCAAGAATTGTCAATATTTCTGATGCAGCAGGTGTAGAGAGATTTAAGGAGGCCTTACAATGATGGATTTCTTTGGCCTTAACGAGAAGGTGGCCTTGGTGACAGGCGCTGCCCAGGGTATTGGTTACGGGATTGCCAAAACACTGGCCAGCCATGGGGTGAAAGTCGTTTTGGCGGATGTGAATGAGGACGCATTGAAACGGCTGGTCCATGAAGAGGAAGGGGAGGTTCTGAAAGGGGCCCTTACGCTGAACATGGATGTCTCCAACGGCGCCGATGTGGATAGAGGAATAAAGCAGATTATGGATGCCCATGGATCCCTGGACATTTTGGTCAATAATGCCGGTATTGTCAGGGATGCACTGGTTGTGAGGATGAAGGAGGATGATTGGGACAAGGTGTTGGATGTCAATCTCAAAGGCGCCTTTTTGTGTGCAAAGGTTGCGGCAACTGCCATGATGAAGTCGAGATGGGGACGTATTATCAATATTTCATCTGTGGTAGGACAGATGGGTAATCCTGGCCAGACAAACTATTCTGCAGCGAAGGCCGGAATGATAGGCCTGACAAAGACCCTGGCCAAAGAGTTGGCCCCGAGAGGCATCACTGTCAATGCCATTGCCCCCGGGTATATCGAGACGACCATGACCGCCGGCCTGAAGGAAAATGTCAGAGATGAGATGTTAAAGATGATCCCTTTGCGAAGATTTGGCCAGATCGATGATATTGCGTTTATGATTGTGGTTTTGGCCTCTGAACAGGCCGGTTATATCACGGGTCAGGTTATCCCGGTCAATGGCGGGATGTATATGTAAGCCACATTGGTTGAAATCCCTAGAGGATGAGGAAGGTATTTTATTGTTAATATAACGATAATTGCGGAGGTAAAACAATGGCGGAAGAAGTCAAGAGCAAGGTTACAAAAATCATTGTTGATCAATTGGGTGTGGATGAAAAAGAGGTTACTCCAAAGGCATCCTTTATTGATGATCTGGGTGCGGATTCCCTTGATATCGTGGAGTTGGTTATGGCTTTGGAAGAGGAGTTTGATATTGAAATTTCCGATGAAGAAGCCGAGAAGATTACCAAGGTTCAGGAGGCCGTTGAATTTATTCAATCCCATGTTTCCCAATAGAGAGGATATTGCATGCAGAGCAGAAGGGCCGTTATAACCGGTCTGGGAACTATAACCCCATTGGGAAGCAGGGTGGAAAAATTTTGGACTGCTCTTTGCAACGGTGAATCCGGGATTGATCGGATCACAAAATTTGATCCTTCAGAGCTGGACAGTCAGATTGCATCCGAGATAAAGGACTTTGATCCTGAGGAATTCATACCCAAGAAGGATATCAAAAAGATGGATACCTTTATCCAATATGCTCTGGCTGCTTCAATGATGGCAGTGGAGGATTCCGGCCTTCCCATAGCCAATATGGACAGGGATCGGATTGGAGTGCTCATCGGTTCAGGGATCGGGGGGATGCAGGCCATAGAAAAATACCATACCATCCTCATGGAAAAAGGGCCAAAACGGATTTCTCCCTTCTTTATTCCCATGTCGATTATCAATCTGGCCTCAGGTACCGTTTCGATACATTTCGGTGTCAAAGGTCCGAATACTGCAGTGGTCACTGCATGTGCCACAGGCACCCATGCCATAGGCGATGCATTTCGTATTATCCAGAGGGGTGATGCGGATGCAATGATAGCCGGAGGCGCGGAATCCGTTATTACACCACTGGCTGTGGCTGGATTTTGTGCGATGAATGCACTCTCCACCAGGAATGATGCACCTTCCAAGGCCAGTCGTCCTTTTGAAAAAAACAGGGATGGATTTATCATGGGGGAGGGGGCCGGAGTGGTCATCATCGAGGAAAGGGAATCTGCATTGTCCAGGGGGGCAAGGATCTATGCCGAGATCCTTGGATATGGCGCCTCCAGTGATGCCTATCATATGTCTGCACCTGATCCGGATGCTTTGGGTGCATCCGTTTGTATGAAGAGGGCTATAGAGGATGCAGGCATCTCTGTGGAAGAGATTGATTACATCAATGCCCATGGTACATCCACACTTCTGAATGATCGTATGGAGACTACAGCGATTAAAAGGGTATTCGGGGACCATGCCAGTGATTTATTGATAAGTTCGAATAAATCGATGATTGGTCACCTTCTCGGTGCTGCGGGTGGTGTTGAGGTGGTTGCAAGCTGCCTGACCATCCGACATGGTATAATTCCTCCGACCATTAATTACGAAGAAGCGGATCCGGATTGTGATCTATACTACTGTCCTAATAAAGCGAAGGTGAAAAAAATCCGCCGGGTATTAAAGAATTCTTTTGGTTTCGGAGGTACTAATGCAAGCCTTGTCCTGAGCGCACCGGATAGTTAGACAATATTTGGCTTCTGTGAGTAATCAATGTGGAAGGGATTTATGATAAGGCAATGAATATAATGAATGAATTAGTGGATCTACAAGCCCATTTAGGGTATATCTTTAAGGATGTCACGATTCTGGAGACAGCACTTACTCATAAATCCTATATCAATGAGGCCCCGGATAAGGAAAAGATCAAGGATGATAATGAACGTTTGGAGTTTTTGGGTGACGCTGTTCTGGGACTGGTGATCAGTGACTTTTTGATCAACAGATTCCCCTATTATGCTGAGGGCCAATTATCGAAACTCAAGGGTTTTATTGTCAGCGAGTCTTTCCTTTTTGAAATAGCCTTGGAACTGAATCTGGGAGATTATCTTATATTGGGTCGCGGGGAGGAGAATTCCGGGGGTAGACAAAAACATTCAATTTTAGCCGATGCATGTGAAGCGATAGTTGCGGCGATCTATTTGGATGGCGGGGTAGGGAGTGCCTATGATTTTATTATGCGTCATATGGGAGAAAAGATCATCACCGTGACGAATCTGATGTATGTGCCGGAGTATAAAACCATACTTCAGGAATATACCCAGGATGAATTCGGGTGTGTACCGACCTATATCGTTGTTTCTGAAAAAGGAGAGGATCACAATCCGGAATTCGAGGTAAATATCTTTATTGAAGAAAAATTGTGTGGAAAGGGAAGAGGGGGAAGCAAGAGGAAGGCAGAACAGGACGCTGCTTACAATGCATTGATAAACATGAAGGTGGCAGGGATTAGTACCATGTCGCATTCATGATAGAATAGGCTGTTGTGAGTGCGCAGCCTGAAGCAAACTCATGATTTTGTGGGAGTGCTCTGATTGGTATCAAAGGAGAGATTGCTTGCCTGCGGCAATGCTAATAAATAATTCAATAGGTAAGAAGGGAAGGTGTGGAAAACCATGTTTGGGATCGGAATACCTGAACTGATAATTATTTTGGTCATTGTTTTGATCATTTTCGGGGCTGGGAAGCTTCCGGAGATTGGAAGTGGTCTCGGGAGAGGGATTAAGAATTTTAAAAAAGCGGCCCAGGGAATGGATGAGATTGAGGTCACCCCTGAAAAAAAAGAGGATGAAAAGGAAAAGAAAAAGATAGAAGAAGATGCTTAATCTTTAAATATTAAACAAGGATTGGAATCGGGGGAAGAAGAAGATCCCTCTCTTCCCCTAAACCTTGGCCTCTGCTTTATTTGTAACTTTTGGAGTCGTTTCTGTTTTTTTGCCCTCGAAGACCCCTTTTTCTTTTTCCATGCCTTTTTTACGGTCTTTTGTAGGGAAGTCTGTTACATACCAGCCTTCGCCTTTAAATATAATGGCCGGGGGAGCAATCAACTTTCTAAGCCGCCCAGAACATTTTTGGCATTTTTCAAGTGGGGGATCAGTTATATTTTGTCTGACTTCGGTCCTGAATCCGCAATCTTTGCACTCGTATTCATAGATTGGCATCCCTTTTTACCTCCGTAAATAACCTTTTTATTTTGTTTGAAAATGATCGCTAATCCTCTTTTTATAGGAGCATTATCAAGAATGCATAAAATATTATCAAATTTTATTATTTTGAGCAAGTTTCTGACTGGATAGGTTGTGAGGTTTTCCCTGTGGATAAACCTTGGAATGTTAAAAAAATGATTACCGAAATGAATAAAAACACAAGTTTAAAAAGCGAAGGCCTTGCTTATCAAGGGAAATGGCTCGTGCTTAATAAATAGGCAATTTGTTATTGTTCCAAGTCTGACATAGAATTTTGCATAAAAAAGGGGGATTATCCACAGGATTTGCACATATTTTGTTGATAATTATAAGGCCATATGGATGGGTTTCATATGTATTTTTAAGGAAGAATGGGGGAGGCAGAGATGTTTCGTCTTGATGTGAATCATATGATGGCAGACATAATAGGGGCTGAGCATGGCATTGCCGGAGAGAAGATCGATGCCGTTATGGAAAGGGTTGCATGGGCCCACAACCAGATCAAGAAAAGAAGGGCTGAAGGAGGTATGGGTTTCACGGAACTTCCATATCAGGAAGAGGGTGTGGACCTGATCCTCCGGACTGCTGAAAAGATAAATAGGCAATGGGAGAATTTTGTCCTTCTGGGGATAGGAGGATCTGCATTAGGCCCAATCGCTGTTCATACGGCCCTTCATTCAGATTTTTATAATTTTTCCCCTCCTGTAAAAAGGCAGGACAGGTCCAGGGTCTTTTTCATGGATAATATCGATCCGGACCGGATTGAATACCTCCTGGATTTTCTGGAAGACAGCCTTGATCGTACCATTTTTAATGTGGTGACAAAATCCGGAGGAACAGCAGAGACCCTGGCCAATTTCCTGGTTTTCAGAGATCGGTTGAGAAAAAGACTCGGAAATGGCCGATTATCGGAACACTTTATCGTGACAACCGATCCGGAATCCGGGACCCTGAGGAAAATAGCACTCGAGGAGAAATATTCCATTCTCACGATTCCAAAGGGTGTTGGTGGAAGATTTTCTGTTTTCACTCCGGTGGGTCTTCTTCCTTCAGCAGTCTCCGGGATTGATATCCATGCCCTTCTGGATGGAGCCAGGCAGATGGATCATGCATGTCAAAATGCTGATCCATGGGGGAATCCTGCTTATCTCAAAGGGATTTTGGATTATATGGCAGATATATCCCAGGGGAAAAGGATACAGGTCATGCTCTCTTATAGCCATTGCTTGCGAGATGTGGCTGATTGGTTCAGACAGCTTTGGGCGGAAAGCCTTGGAAAGAGGTTTAATCTGGACGGAGAAGAGGTGTATGCAGGGACGACCCCGGTCAAGGCCCTTGGTGTGACCGATCAACACTCACAGTTGCAGCTTTACCTCGAAGGCCCCAATGATAAAATCGTCACTTTTCTTTCGGTAAGTGAACATGCCCGGAAGACCAAAATACCCGAAGATTTTTCCGATAAGGAGGGGATATCTTATCTGGGTGGACATACCATGAATGAACTTTTCGAAGCAGAGAGGTTGGCCACGGAATTCGCCCTTTTGAAGGCTGGAAGGATGTCGAGCACGATTACCCTGAGCCGGATTTCGCCTTATACCTTAGGCCAGCTTTTTTATTTTTTTGAGATGGAAACGGCATTCGCAGGCTTTTTATATGGTATTAATCCCTTTGATCAACCCGGGGTTGAACTTGGAAAAAAGGCCACCTATGATATGATGGGAAGACCGGGTTTTGAGGGGAAAAAGGAAGAAGTAAAGCAGATGATCAATCAAAGAGACCCCCGATTCATTATCGAGAATAAATGAAGGAGAGAGGATATGCCCTCCAAGGTCTATCATATTAGTCCCAGATCGAAAGCAGAGCATGATTTAATGACTGGTTTGGAGAAGTTGTTGGAGAAGGATGAGTTTTCCCGTTCTCTCTTGTCCTGGAATCTGGTTGCCATAAAACTTCATTTCGGGGAGAGGGGAGGGTGGGGATATATCCATCCCAAATTTGTGCGCAGGGTGGTGAATCAAGCAAAAAGACACGGATGTAAACCCTTTTTGACAGATACAAACAGTGTTTATCTGGGAAGCCGTTCGGATGCCGTCAGCCACATCCAAACCGCTTTGACCAATGGTTTTGATTATACGGTTTCCAATGCAGCGATCATCATTGCGGACGGATTGAAAGGGGCATCCTTTTTTGAGGTGGACGTGGGATTAAAACATTATCAGAAGGTCAGGATCGCTCTGGAGGTTTCTCATGCGGATGGCATAATCTGTCTCAGCCATTTCAAAGGCCATGAATTATGCGGATTTGGGGGTTCCATAAAGAATATAGGCATGGGGCTCGCTGCCAGATCAGGGAAACTGGCAATCCATTCCACTGTGACTCCTTATATTAAAAAGGATTGTATAGGCTGTGGCACCTGCATGCGGTTTTGTGTTGGGGACGCCATATATTTGGCGGAGGGCAGGGCATTGATCAATAGCGATAAATGCATCGGTTGCGGGCAATGCATAATCAGTTGTCCGCAGGGATTTATCAAGGTGAAGTGGGACGAGTCCGCCCAAAATGCCCAGGAGAAGATATGTGAGTATGCATACGGGGTGCTCAATTCTTTAAGGATTCCCACAATCTTTATCAATTTTCTGCTCCACATCACCCCTCAGTGTGACTGCTTTGATCATACCGATGCCCCCATATGTCCCGATTTGGGGATACTCGCTTCTACGGATATTGTGGCCATTGATCAGGCCTCAGTGGATCTGGTGAATAAGAGTCAGGGGATACCCAATACGGCTTTAAACGGGAGATATAAGGCGGGAGTGGACAAATTCAAGGCCATTTATCCGGATATCGACTGGGAGATTCAACTTGCCTATGCAGAAAAGATCGGACTTGGCAGCAGAGAGTATGAGCTGATACCATTCCCGGATTAGACCCGGAAATCCACCTTGATCTTGAAGGTACGCAGGGCCGGAAGATTAAGGATATCCATGACTCCCTCCCACACTTTGACCTCTTCGATGGTTTTGGTGATACTGCCTGGGTCCCTTGCGGTCAGGGTAAACCAGAGGTTGAATTCATCTGCCCTCTGATAATGATGGGTGACCCCCGGTAGTTGGTTGATCTTTTCCGCAATCTCATCAATAAGGACCGGGTCCACCTTAACCCCCACCAGAGTGCTCTGAAAGCCCAAACCCGAGGAATCGAATACCGCACCGATGCGCCTGATGAACCCGTCTGATCTCAACCGCTCGATCCTCTCCCGGACCTCTTCCTCGGACAGACCGGTCTGATCCGCCAGAACCCTGTATGGGTGGGGATCTACAGGAAATCGGGATTGGATCAGATTGAGTATCTTCTTGTCTGTTTCATCGATAGTGGCACCCATATCTTGATAAAGCCTCCAAAATTATTTTCTATATCAATACATTAAGATTTTATATGATTTCAAGCCATTTTGGCAAATTTTTATTCAAATCTAATATTCAAGCATTCGCAACCCGCCTCCGGGCTCAGACAATCGGTTTTGCAGTTGCTCGGGGTTATGCCTTTCGGTTCTGGGTTACCTCGTATACATCCTGTACGGCTCGCTTC
>JBLIRM010000006.1:0-35274 GCA_049472295.1 bacterium
ACACCTGCGATGTTCAGATTTTGGTGCTGATCCTCTCCCACCCTTTTGATAATCCTTCCAAAGGGATCGATCACGCATGAGATACCTGTATTGGCCACACGGACAATGGAGATCCTGTTTTCCACGGCCCTGAACACCTGACACATCAGATGCTGATAGGGACCCGCCGAATCCTTGAACCAGGCATCATTGGATATATTGATCATAAAGGAGGCCCCCCTGGATACAAAGCCTCGGAAGAGATCCGGAAATATGTTTTCCCAGCAGATGGTCACTCCGAATTGAGCATTTGCCAGGGAAAAGATCCTCTGGTTGTCTCCGGGGACGAAATTGCCTTTGAGGCCGGGGGTAAGAAAGGCAAAAGAGAGTCTGCCTATGGAAGGGATATATTCACCAAAGGGAAGGAGTCTCATCTTGTGATATTCTCCCAGTATCTTTCCCTGGGAGGAGATATAAAAGGCACTGTTATATATCCCCTTTTCCCCTCCATCAGAACCCCCGATCTTTGATGAGCCCGCAGCTCCGAAAATGATAGGGATATCGATCTCCCTGGCAAGGGCGAGTATTCGCCAAAAGGCCCTTGGCTGGGAACGAAAATCAACAGGAATTGCAGTCTCAGGCCAGATAACAAGAGATGGCTTCTCCAGCGCCACCTTTCTGGTCAATGCCTTATACCGTTCAAAGGTCAGAGGAAAGACGTCCTTATTCCATTTGATCTCCTGAGCAATGTTCCCCTGAACCAGGCCCACCCTGACCATGCCTGCGGTGTCATAAGACCTCCGAACACTTCTTCCCCACAGGGACAAAAGCAATATCATCAGGATCGGAGAGAGATATGCAGTTAAAAAGACATCTTCCCCTTTCCCAAGTCTGCAGTGGGAGATAAATATAAAATGGTAGAGAAACGCGGCAATGGCAGCATTCACCAGGGCCAGGAGAAAGGACAGGCCATAAACCCCTGTATACCCGGAGATCTGAATCAGATTGATGTTTTTATACTGGGTTTGTCCTAAAAGTGCCCAGGGAAAGGACAAAAAGAAAAAATTGGAGCGGATATATTCCAGTGTAACCCACGCAATGGCCACATAGAAGGGATAAGTGTATCTTCTGTGATCAACCAGGTTAAGGAGCAATCCCAGAATGCCCCAGTATGCCCCCAGATATATGCCTGAAATAAGATAGTGGTAAAAGGTATATCCCCGGACCTGGTGAATCCAGAAAAATATGCCCATATACGAGATCAATCCGATGCCCCAGGAGAGGGCAAACGCCTTAATTCTTCCGGTCCTCATCATTGCCAGAAGGAAAGGCACAAGAGCGATCCAGGCCAAAAACGAGAATTCGAATCTGGGGAAGGAGAGGGTCAACAACAAAGGGGTCAGGAGAGACAGGTATACGGTCAATCTTTCTCGAGTCATCCTCATCGATCAACATCCTTTAACCAAAGATCAGAAGCCATCAATGGATTTCAGGCCATGAGTCCGCACGGTTGAAATAATAAAATTGGTCCTTTTGCACAATGATCTTACTTACTTCATTTTTCGGATATTCATGCCAAAATGAACTATAAAACAGGGCATTAAAGATGAGATCAGGATTTGGACAGGCCGTATTTTTTCATCTTGCTGTAAAGCGTGCCTCGGGCAATACAGAGTTCCTTGGCCGCTTGATTGAGATTCCAGTTCTTTTCCTGAAGGACCATTTCTATCAGTATGGACTCTACGTCCGGAAGGGATTTGGAAGGGAGTGTAAAGGTGTAAGGATTGTCCTGGGCGGTTTGTTTGATATGTTCAGGCAGAACATCCGGATCGATCTGTTTGCCCTTACAAAAAACAACCACATTCTTTATCACGTTTGAAAGCTCTCTAACGTTTCCCGGCCAGTGATATTCGGTCAATACATTCATGGCTGACCTCGAGATACTATTAATATCCTTTTTGATCTCCTTAGAAAATATTTGAAGAAAATAATTTGCCAAAAAAGGGATATCGGACTTTCTTTCTCTGAGTGAAGGGACATTGATGGACACCACATTGATCCTGTAATAGAGATCCTCTCTGAAGAGCCTGTCATCAATGGAACTCAGAAGATCCCTATTGGTTGCGCATATAAGCCTTGTATCCACCTTGATGGTCTCGGTCCCCCCCACTCGATTAAAGGTCCCTGATTCAAGGATGCGCAGGAGAGAGATCTGGGTTGAAATGGGCATATCCCCGATCTCGTCCAAAAAGATCGTCCCGCCATCGGCAAGTTCAAAACTCCCCTTCTTTTTGGCAATGGCCCCGGTAAAGGCCCCTTTCTCGTGACCGAACAATTCGCTGTTGATCAAACCCTCCGTCAGTGCGGCACAATTCAGTTTGACAATGGGTTTATCCCGTCTCGGACTTCGCAGATGGATCGCCTCTGCAATCAGTTCCTTCCCTGTACCGCTTTCTCCGGTAATCAACACGGAAACATTGGTTTGAGCCACCTGTTTAATGGTCTCATAAATCTTGAACATCTTTTCATCTTGACCAATGATATTTTCGAAGCGATGTCCTTCGATGTCCTGATCTTTAAAGGCTATGCTATTGGGTGAGCTTATCCTTTGACTGATGATTTTATCAATGAGCATCTGGATCAGACTAAAGTCGATGGGCTTGAGGATGTAATCAAAAGCACCCAGCTTCATTGCCCTCACCGCATTTTCAATGGAACCATAAGCAGTAACGACCAAAACAAAGATTTCTGGATAATATCTCTTGATCCGCTTTAAAAGCTCCAACCCGTTCATCTTGGGCATTACAACATCCGTGATAACAATATCCGGGGGATCATTCTCCAGTATCTTGAGGGCATCCTCACAACTCTGGGCCGTTTCCACAAGATAACCCTTCTCATTCAAGACGGAATAAAAAAGATTACTTATGACCTTTTCATCATCCACAATCAATAATTTGATATTCTTATTCATATTCATGAATTCAATCTTTACATAATACTAAAACAAAGGGTTTACTATCATTAGTATCGGTATTTTATATTTTTATTTTTTTTGTATCCATGACAGGGATGCACCCTGTCAATCTCTATCCAAGGATGGAAATATGACCCTATGAGACCGGACATGCCTGTGCCTGCAGGAAATCCTACCCTGTACATCCTGGACCGCAGGGACCTTTTTATTCCGGCTTTTCAAGACAGATTTCCTGAACCTTATTTGTTTCAACCAATCGGCTCACTTGGGCAATAAATGCCTCATTATCGAATGGTTTGGTCATGAAAGCATTGGCACCGTATTCTCTGGATTGATAATTGTATTTCGATTTGGTATATACCGCAGTGATGATCAATATGGGTGTATTTCTCAATCTATCAATCTCACGGATCTTTGAGCAGACATTCAATCCATGTTTTCCTGGCAGAAGTAAATCCAATATGATCAGATCCACCTCCGTTTTTTTGAGAATCTCCAGGGCCTCTACCCCATTGCTTGCGTGATGAGTGTTATATTCCATTTCCTGCAGCAGACATTCTATGAGATGTCTCACAGAGGCCTCATCATCCACTATTAAAACATTATATTTTCCTTCCGTGTTCTTTGTTTCGGTTGACTTTTCCATTGCAACTTCCCCCCCCTCTGCAATGAGGTTCAATGCTAAACAACTTATTGTTTTAATCGTAAAAAATATTTATATCCTTCTAAACCTTAATCGACAAAAATGCCGCTAAACAAAATACAAACAATCAAGGTGCTATTATCAGCAATGTTTATGCCACGTCTTTATTTTTTATAAATTATTGTTTTATATAGCTTTATTTTTTAAACGCCTACAAAACTCCTCATTTTAGTATCATTTATTTAACATTCGAGTCGCTTTTTTAAACATTTTTTTTCGAAAATGTAACAAAATGGAAAGGAGAATGGATAAAAAAAATGTTTAATGTTCACAAAAACAATTAGATAGAAGATTTTAAACCGACAGGCTCAAAAGATGTCACATTGTTTAATTTTTTAACAAAAAAAATAAACAATGAACTCATAAAAGGTAATTGCTTAAAATAATTTTGTGTCATTCGCTTGCTTTGTTCAGAAGATTCAAAAGGGAAAGGGCATTCTTAACAGCAAAACCTGCATGACAATTATTGAAAAAAACAAACGTCTTCTTAGATTTTCTGTTCATCTCCTTGATTTCTGGTATAAAAGCCCTCAGTTCTTCATCCGAATACTCATAATTATATCTTTCATCAACCGTTGCATTAAACCAACGGGTATTTCTACCATGAAATCTGAGATATCCTATATCTGAAGTGACTTCATTGATAAAGGGCATCAAACGGGGCAGTCTGGGTTCATCCACTGCACAGTAAGATAATCCATTTTTTCTCAGGAAATCAAAGGTTTCCGGTTTTGCCCATGCACGATTGCGAAATTCCACTACCAAAGTGATATCCCTGAATCTTTCCTTGCATGACATTAAATATTCAATGAATGGTCGGGTGGGATAAAAAAACACCGGAAACTGAAGTAAAACCGCTCCCAGCTTATTTTTTTCCTTGATGGGCTGGATAGAATAAAGGAATTTCTCGATGTTCTCCATTGCCATTGGAAAATCCGGTTTCTTATCCGCAAGGCGTTTATCAAAGGGATCATGGGTGATTCCCCGATATGCTTTGACAACGAACTCGAAGCCCTCTCTGGTTTTCCGCTCCATACTGGCAAAGGATTTATCGGATAAAAGGGTATAATAGGTGGCATTGATCTCAACGCAATCAAAGCCCAACCCTTCCTGGTAATATATCAGGTTGTCCTTGGGGTCGAGATTGTCTGGATAAATTGTACCCCGCCAATCCTTGAAAGAAAATCCGGAAGTGCCCACTCTGAGCATCGATATACATTCCTCTGAATGAAATATATAAATAATACAAATAGATGGATCTAAATACTTCAAAGGGTCGCAAATTGATTTTTTCACCACAGAGAACGCAGAGATCGCTGAGACACTCAAGCAAAAACTCTGCATTCTCTGTTATCTCTGCGGTGAGTTAAAAAACGCAAATTATGACCGTGTCAAGTATGATGCTCTCGTAAAAAGTCCTAAAAAATTTCATTGCGGCGAGCCTAAGCCCCGAGCAAAGCGTGGGGGAAAGCGAAGCAATCTGGCATATCATATCTAATTGTATTCATTAGATTGCTTTGTAGCTACGCTCCTCGCAATGACTCTGTAAATTACTTTTTACGAGGTTATCAAGAGTAGTAAACACCAAAAGTATGTGACCACAATAATGCCATAATGTGCTTTGTATCAATCATTATATGACAATCTTACCACACCTTTAAAGGATCAGTGTAAAGCCAAAATAGAAATGTCCTTTAAATCATCAGTTCTGTCAAAAATGGATCGAAAATTGAAAAATTATGGAGGTGGGATTGATTAAAAATGCATCACTTAAACCAGGGCCTCTCTGACGGCTCTGAAAAGATCAGTCAGTTCAAAGGGCTTTTGTAAGAACCGAAATCCCCTTTCCTTGATAATGGGCCACTGAGATTTATGATCCATATAGCCGCTGGTCAGCAAGACCTTGAGATCGGGTTTACGCATCAAAAGAAGCTCAACAAGATGAATACCATTGATCTCCGGGAGAACCACATCGCTGATGACAAGATCAAATTCTCCATTTTCTCTATCGAATATGTCCAGTGCCTCCTTCGCGCAAGATGCCTCGAATATCGGGTAGCCATTTTCCAGAAGCGCCTCTTTGACATATCTTCGCACAGCATTTTCATCCTCTACAATGAGTATTCTTTCCCCGTTGCATTCATAGATAGAGGTTTGTTTTTCTGATTCCGCATGCTTTGCCAAGGTAGTGGCCGGCAGATAGATCTTGAATGTGGTTCCTCTCCCCTTTTGACTTTGGACGTCAATCCACCCCTTGTGCTGTTCTATGATTCCATAGACTACGGACAGCCCGAGGCCGGTTCCCTTCGTGGGGTCTTTTGTGGTAAAGAAAGGCTCAAAGATATGTTGAAGGGTTTGTCTATCAATGCCATATCCTGTGTCTTGAACCGTGAGACATACAAATCTTTCATCCCCACCTTCGGAAGTGATTTTCCTCTGTTTCCCATTCAGAGTGAGATTCTGGGTTGAGATAATAAGTTCACCCCCATTGGGCATACTATCACGCGCATTTACCGTCAGATTGATTATGACCTGGGTCATTTGCGTGGGATCCGCCTTAACAAATGCAGGAAAAGACTCAGTAATGGTCTTCAGGCAGATATCCTCTCCGATGAGACGACTGATCATTTTTTCCGTGTCCTTGACCATGGCAGAGAGGTCTAATGGCATCGGCTGGAGCATTTGCCTCCGGCTGAAGGCCAAAAGCTGGCTCGTCAATGAAGAAGCGCTTTTGGCTGCCTTGATGACTTCCTGCAGGTTGTCATGAAAAGAGTTTTCCTTATCCATCTTTTTTGATACCAGCTCGGAATGCCCTTTAATGACCGTTATTAAATTATTGAAATCATGTGCTATGCCACCAGCCAGATTTCCCACAGCCTCCATCTTTTGAGCCTGCAGGAGCTGGGCCTGCATATGTTCCTTCTCCTGTTCCGCCTTCTTCCGCTTTGTAATATCCCTCCCCCCACCGACAATCGTATCGATATTGCCTTCCTGGTCACATAAGCCTTTATAAGACCATGCCAGCCATCTCAATTTGGATTTAATGAGCACACGATGCTCTATAAAACAGGTATAGGGGTGGTGAGCGACTTTTTCCAGTGCCTTTGCAGTGGTTTCACGATCTTCCTTATGGATAAAAGTCAGAAAATTCTTTCCGATGAGTTCCTTCTCCGTTTTGCCGAATAACTTGCAATAGGAGGGGCTTACAAACAGGAAACGCCCCCCGGCATCCATCTTCACTACCAAATCAGTCTGATTCTCGATCAGAAGCCTGTATTTTTCCTCACCCTCCTTCAGGGCCTCTTCCACATGTTTCCTTTTTGTTATGTCTTGTCCGATCCAGAAGAGTATGGTCTTATCCGATAGTGTGATGGGTACTACACTGAGAAGAAGCGTTTTGAGTATACCGTTCACAAAATAATTATTCTCAAAAGTGGCATCCACCCAAAAGGGATTCTTCTTGTTTTTCTGTTTCTTCAAGATATCAGGGCTGAAATCCTTCACTTCCTTACCGATCAGGAATTTTTTGTCACAACCCAAAAAATCAAGCCCGGCCAAATTGGCATCCAGATATCTCCCAGTCTCATCGGTGACAAAAATCGGGTTCGGCGCACCATCAAAAAGGGTTTGTAAAACCTTATCGCGAAGCTCCTCCTCCTTTTGTTTCAAATCATAGATGTCCCGGGTAACAATCAGGATACCCACCGGATGACCATTTTCGTCATGAATGAATTCCATCCGGTTCTCGGTAGGCACGATAAAACCCATTTGGTTTCGAAACTCTAATTCCAGGGTTCGGATCTGATATAGATCTTTGGATTCTTTATATTTAATAGTCAGCTCTTCCGAAAAGGCGTTCTTCACCATCTCCCAGGAGGCAGGGGTGAGGATCTTTTCCAGAGGATATCCCAGGACATCCTTAACACTAAAGCCCAAGAGATTGGTTATGGAAGGACTGATATAGGTGAACCTCAGATCGATATCCACGGTCCAGATCACATCATTGACATTCTCCGCAAGGACCCGATAATGTGCCTCCCTCTTTTTCAGGTTCTCTTCCGATCTTATAAATTCTGTGATATCACTCCCCACACCAAAGAAAAAATCAAACTGGTTGTCCGAGCCAAAGACAGACCACCACTGCCATTTAACAAACAGTTCCTTACCATTCTTGGTCACCAGAATATTTTCATCAAAGATCTGATCGTGGGAATTTTTCAACATTTCGAAGACAGGGATCAGCCTCTTTCTCTGATTCTTAGGGACAAAAGTGGAAAAGTAATCCTTTCCTATCACCTCCTCCAAATCATAGCCGAGCAACTGAAGCAACTCCTCACTCATAAACATGGTCTTGCCTTGAGGATTAATTGACATGAAAAATGTCGGGGAAGTTTGGAAAAGGTATTTAATGAAATCCGTTTTTTCCCTGGATTTCTCTCTTTCTTTAGCTATCTTTCTTCCCGAACGATTGTCAAACTTTACCTTTGCATCGAACACCTGATTAAGATTCAAACCAAGCCTCCGTATTTTATTGAAAAATAGCGGGAAAATGAAAAACAAGCCTGTCTTTCGAATAAAGTTCCATCAAAGAAATTATCGGCATTTTTCTGTACCATGTTCAAAATGCAACATATGTATATAAAAACCTTGAACCGAGATCTTTAACCCAGCCATCATCTTTGAAAAAATCCATAGATATGTGGAACATGATGAAATCAAAATTTCATATTTTGCCGAAAAAATAATAAATAATGAATCAAGAATAAAATAAAGCAAGGATATGATTCTGTTTAATTGATCAGTGAATCACGAGAAAGGTTAATTGATTAGAAACATTAAATGGAAAGGGGAAACATGATCAAGGGCAAAGAACCCATCAAATTGCAAATTCCCAGCAAATTGGGTTTTGAAAAAATTGCTGCAGGATGTGCTGTTTCTATTGCCACGGATATGAATTTTTTCCCGTCAAAAATAGATGACTTGAAGACGGCTGTGACCGAGGCGTGTCTCAATGCAATCGAACATGGGAACAAAATGAACCAAAATGTCCATGTGGTGATTACGATGACGCCCTGCGAAGAAGCCATGGTCGTGGAAGTGTGGGATAATGGCGGAGAAAGATATGATTATCAATCCGACCCGGATATCAAACAAAAGATAAACGGAGAAAACCGCCCCAGAGGATGGGGCCTTTTCCTGATACAGAACCTGATGGATGAGGTCGAGATCAAATATGTACCCAAGAAAGGCAATGTGATCCGAATGGTCATGTATCTAAAACCCCCTGCTTCCAGTTTCCAATAATGATCACTCTTCTTGTGTAATCTCACAGCATCGTTTGAATGTTTTTTAATTCTCTTTTCTGCTTCATTCACCTTTGGCAACTGCCCTTATTCTTGAAAGAGATTCCCAGGTTGAAAGATATTTTTCAAGATATGCAAAATCTATTGGTTTGCTGATATAGTCGGATGCGCCCTTCATTAAAAGTTTCACTGCCCTTTCCTTTTCAGCAATGGCTGTCACTATTAAAACCGGAAGATCTTGGTAACGCTGCTTTATTTCGCCAAGAGCAGCTTCTCCCCCCATTCCCGGCATATTTAGATCCAAAAGAACGATATCAGGCCTTTCTTCACTGATCATTTTAAGGGCCTTTTCCCCGCTTTTACAAATACTGACCTTATAGCCCTTTTTTTCCAAAAAATGAGCCATTGTTTTGGAGAAATCAATCTCATCATCGACCGTCAAAACATGCAGCATTGTTTAATCCTCTCTTTTGCATCCAAAAAAGCTGTTTAATATATTTTTTACATTAATCCCATACATATTTATCGGATATAATGATCGAACCATTTTTGATTGATCTGGAAAAAACGTAATCATTCATCCGGAATCTCGTCAAAAAGGTTAATAAATATTAACGACATAAAGTAAAGTCTCTTAGCAGATAATCCAATAAAGTTTGATAGTTACATCAAAAATCAATCCTGCTCACTTAAAGAGCATCTTTTTGGGGGGAGCCATATCAATCATAAATATCACGTTAGTATTGCCTGCAATTTTATCCCTTTCAACACTTTTCATTCTATTTCAATCAAATGTGGGGGGCGCATTTAAAATCTATTATTTATCTTAAAAATCTTTACATGGACGTTTTCAACTAATTATTTGTTTTTAAGAGCATTGATCCTTCGTTGTGATCAAAGGATCATGGGTGCTATACCAAGTTGTGATCAAACGATGAATTTGTCATTCAGAGTGAAGTGAAGCAATCTCAAATCTAGATTGCCGCGTCGCTGCCCACTTCGCTTTGTTCGTGGCTTCGGCTCACTCTCGCAATGACTTTGTTTGCGTTTGAATGCAACTTGGTGTTAGTTGGAATTTCACAATATTTTCTTAATTTAAATCCCATATCAATACATCTTAAGGAGAGACATCATGAATAGGTTAAGAAAAGATTCAAGGAACATGTTTACATTATGGTTCTTTTTATTAACGATTATGATATGTATGACACTGCTTATTGTTGATTCTGTTCGGCTTAAGGCACAAGCAACTGATCCTCCTCAACCCAGACTTTTGGAGCCTGTGGATTCTCTCGATCCCAACAGTCCCAAATTCGTTACAGGCCAGATTGATTTATGGGCAAGGGATGGAGAATGGCGCACCGATGCAGTCATTGATTTCTGTCGATTCGAATTCTTTAATACCGCCACTTCGAATTGGATCCTGATTAATATTGATGCAGATCCGTTGGTTTCAACAGAATCCACTACCCAGCAGAGTTCCCAGAGGAACTGGTGGGGCACTACATGGAACACCGCGAGCCTTCCCAATGGTCCCTGTGAGGTGCGGGTCAAAATGTACATCGATGGAAACTATGCAACCGACACCATAGAGGTCTATGTGGACCAGAATCTGCCCGATCCCGAAATCACTGGGGTGCAAGAACGCCAGGCAGTCTCGGGAATCGTGCAACTCGGCTGTGATTTCACTGCCGAGGACATTGTGAATATAAAATGGGAGTATCAACCCAAAGATTTTTCTTATGTCCAGGGCATCCCGGACATGGACCAGCACGATGCCGGCCGTCCGAATGACGGGGATGCTTACTCTGCACCCACAGCCCATGCAGCCTCTCTCACATGGTGGGCAGAGGAGTATCCCGGCACCTTTGGGGGGCTCATCAAGAGACCCGATAACACAACCATGACTGAAGATGAGCTCATCGCAGGACTTGCAGAGGCTATGGGCACAGACCCCAATTCAGGGACCAGTGTCCCAGGACAAATCGATGGTTTGCGAGAGTGGATAAGTACCCATGGGGGTGGGCTGAGTGTGTCCGGTCCTAAGCCTGTGACACCGGAGAGCTTCAGAAATGAGATTGAAAACAAGGGGAGTGTATCGATAGGGATATACCTGGAAAATATAGGGCACCGAGTCACAGGCAATGCCATAGCCAATTACAGGAATCCTGACGGCACCTTCTGGATAGATTTTATGGACCCTTATATCGGTGACACAGCCCCGGCAAAGATAGCTTCCGATGGAAAAATGACATATGAAGGGGAGCAGACTGTCTTTACTTTGGACAATATGATCACCATATCTCCAAGCGAGCCTCTCACGGCATGGACTTTGATAGATCAAAGCACCATAACGGAATGGAACGACGCCGGGGGTGTGATCGAATGGGATACAAATAATCTGGACCCTGGAATGTATTTCCTGAAAGTCTCGTTAGAAAACAGCTCCGGCAACACCGGCTCCCATCAGATAGCAGTTCTGGTCAAAGGCGGGGATTATGATGAGGACGATCTTCCTGATGATTGGGAGATGTATTTTCTTTTTGATCCCACGGATGATGGCTCCATAAATCCTGATAACGGCCCTTATGGGGACCCGGACAGGGACGGTATAATTAATTTCAATGAATTAATGGCAGGAACAAATCCACGTCAGGCACCACGACAACCGGCCTATCCAAGCTATCCGTTTGGCGGATTCCCGTATGGGGGACTCTATGGCGGGTTTTATGGCGGCGGCTTCTATGGCGGGTTCATGGGTACAGGATCGTTGTTTGGCGGATTCTATGGCGGCGGGCTTTTAGGCGGGTTTTATGGCAGCGGACTCCCGTTTGGAGGATTCTCGGGCGGATTTTATGGCGGGTTCCCAGGCGGATTTTATGGTGGTAGCAGCTACCCGTTTGGCGGCGGATTTTTTGGCAGCGGCGGTTTTTACGGCAGCGGAGGATTTTTTGGCAGCGGCGGTTTTTTGGGCGGGCTCTCAGGAAGCTTATATGGTGGTGGCAGCTACTCGTTTGGCGGCGGGTTTTACGGCAGCGGCGGATTTTTTGGCAGCGGCGGATTTTTTGGCAGCGGCGGTTTTTACGGCAGCGGCGGTTTTTTTGGCGGATTCTCAGGAAGCAGCTTCCCCTATAGCAGCTTATTTGGACTCAACTTCCCATAAAAATGAATACCTATCGTCAGGATAGCCTTCTCACCCCTATTTGAATGGCTATCCTGACGGTAGGAAAATAAGACTAATTGCCTTCACTTCATAATATATTGAAATAACATTGTTTAGATATCAGTTTTCCTGATGTCCCTTTCAGGGTTTTCCCCTATTGAAAAACCATCCTTAAAAGTTTTAATATATAATAAATATTATTATTTATTTATTTTTTGATGCTTTTGTTTAATTTCTAAAAAATGTGATTGTCAGCGATCGGCATGAATTTACAAACATAATAAAAATGTCTGTTTTTTCAGGGTTCCAACCATATTTTTTTGACATTCGTGCATGATCGGATATAATTAATATATATATATAAGCCTCAAAAAAAGTTTTTAATTATTCAATTCTTCTTTTCTCAAAAGGTCCATGAAGGATAACATCTCTCTACGTCCCATAATCCCTGAGGACAAGGATTTTCTTTACCTTGTATATGCCAGTACCAGAGAGGAAGAATTGGCACCCCTGGGATGGAACAGTGATGAAAAAGAGAAATTTCTGAGAATGCAGTTCAATGCACAGCACCGTTTTTATCAGGAACGGTTCTCGAATGCCGAATTCCAGGTCATCTGCCTTGATAGCCGTCCTATCGGGCGTTTGTATGTGGATAGAAGAGGGGATGAAATCCGTATTGTGGATATTGCCCTTTTGCCCGAGTATAGAAACTCCGGTATCGGGACTTCATTGCTCGAAGCCCTCCTTGCTGAAGCCGCGAGAAAGGGGCTCCCTGTGCGTATTCATGTGGAGCATTTCAACAGGGCCCTTCATCTCTATAAACGTTTGGGTTTTGTGATAAGCGGAGAAAACGGGGTGTATTACCTCCTGGAATGGACCCCTCCTTCCTCCTGTTCATCCGCATCGGTCGCATTTACAGATAAAAAGAACAATAAAGAACAATAAGGGAAAAGAATAATGGAAAAAAAGGATCATATATCAGGTCTGAACAGACGTGATTTTCTCAAAGCCGCCTGTTTCATGACAGGCGGCCTCATAATATCACCGCCTTCCTTTTCCTTTTTCAGTCCCTGTAATCCCGCCATTAAGATAGGCATCCTTGTGCCCGGCTCAAAGATCTATCCGGACCTGGGACATAACCTGCTTGCAGGGATGAAGGCATATTTTGAGCATTCAGGGAAAATGCCGGATAGCCTTAGGGTTGAATTAAACACAAAGGATATCGGATGTATCTCCTCTGCTGCCCTCAGGAATGCGCGTCTGCTAATTGAAGATGATCATGTCGATATTGTCGCGGCCTATATCAATACCCGCGCTGCCGGCCTGCTTAAGGGACTTTTTCATGAAAAGAAAATCCCTCTGGTTGTAGCCAATACAGGTGAAAA
Organism: bacterium; assembly: GCA_049472295.1. Taxonomy (GTDB): domain Bacteria; phylum SZUA-182; class SZUA-182; order DTGQ01; family JAFGSM01; genus JBLIRM01. The sequence continues at coordinate 13,511 of JBLIRM010000006.1, forward strand.
TCTCATTAAACGGGAAGCGGGGAGCCCGTATATTTTTCATATCTCCCTGAATCACTGGCAGGCAGAATGGGCTTTGGGTCGCTGGGCTGCCCGAAACATGGGTAAAAGGGGCGTGATGGCCGCATCCTTCTATGACAGCGGATATGATGCCCTTTATGCATTCCGCCTCGGCTTTGAACAGGCCGGCGGAGAGATTCTAAAAACATGGGTGACCGGGTCTCCGGTATCACAGGATGTTACCCTCACGAAGATTCTCATAGAAGCAAAAAGGCTGCGGCCCGATTTCATTCATGCCTCTTACTGCGGCCGGAAGGCAGTCAAGATGGTGAAGGCCTATGCCGATTCAAGGATTTCAGGGAAGATACCCCTCATCGGTTCGGGTTTTTTTGTGGATGATGGTATATTGCCCGAGCTTGGAGAAGCTGCCCTGGGTATCAAAAGCTGCCTTTCCTGGTCGGGTGGTCTTGGTACCGATGAAAACAGGTCATTCATTTCCGCATTTCGGGCTACTACCGGAAAGAGAGCAGATGCATTCGCAGTCCTCGGCTATGACACGGCCCGCCTTATCGGGGAGGCCGTGAAGGCCGCGGGAGGGGCTACTTCCAAAGAAGTATTGAGGGATGCGCTCTCTTCATTGCGATTCTTTGGGCCCCGGGGAGCCATAGCAATGAATCCCGGCATACGATGTATGACCGCTCCCCTTTACATTCGTGAAGTACGGCAGAGCGGAGGTAGGCTCTCCAATATGGTGATTCATAAACCTGATCCGGTATCCGAGGGAGATAAATCCATCCGGGGCATGAGAGACAGCCTGACATCGGGATGGACAAACTTTTATATGGCTGTTTGAGATGAGAAACATTTCCCGAAATAATCCTATCAGATTTCTCCTCTGTGTCATATTACTGGTTCTATTTATGTCTTATCCCGGAAGTGCAACTGCAGCTCCGGATGTTTCCGCTAACAAGGAGGACAGCCTCCTGACGGATAATGACGGGGATGGACGAACGGACCCCGGTGATAGCCTCCGGTATACCATCACAATCACAAACTCGGGTGGTGAAGCAGCCACAGGGATTGATTTTTCCGATACCATTGACAACAATACCACTTTTGTAAACGGTTCCATCAAGGTCACACCCATTGCCATGGATGATGCATACGAGACTATCGGCAATACCCAGTTTACCATTAACGCTCCCGAAGGTATTCTTGCAAATGATATGGATCCGGACGGCACAGAACCTATTGTTGATTCTTTAAGGGTTGAGGGGATTGACACCGCAGGCACTCAAGGGGATGTGACCGTCAACGAGGACGGGAGCTTCACCTACACCCCCCCCGCCGGCCAGACAGGGATAACGGACAGTTTCTTTTACATAGTCCGGGACCCTGACGGACTACAATCCAATGAACCGGGTATGGTGAGTATACAGATAGAAGACCAGGTCTGGTATGTCGATAACAGCGCTGCTTCCGGCGGGGATGGGCGCTCTTATTCTCCTTTCTCCACATTATTACAGGCCCAATCCGCTTCTGCCCCGGGGGACCACATCTTCGTCTTTGAAGGTGATCCCAATGCAACCGGTATGGACCAGGGCATTCTGCTCAAAGAAAACCAAAGGCTGATCGGTCAGGGTGTGGACCTGGTAGTGAATGGGAAAACGCTTCAAACAGCCACCAATCCACCCATCCTTACGAATACGGCAGGCAACGTGATTACCCTGGCCGGCAGTAACGAGGTCCGGGGGATTGTCCTTGATGGAGGAAGCGGGCATGGGATTTTTGGGGACGGCCTATCCGGAGGGGTTATTGTTGCTCATACGGATATCACCAATAACGCAGGGGATGGCATTCACATGGCCAATATAACCGACATAACAATCGATCTGAATGATCTGACCATCCAGGACAACAGCGGCCACGGTGTGTCCCTGATAGAGATTACCGATACCCTCATCCTTAAAAATTCCGACATCACAGGCAATGGTGGCTCCGGTCTGTATCTGGATAATTCTACCGGCAATGGAAACCTGGATATAGACATGTCCGGTATAGTGTGCAGTGAAAACGGCGGACCGGAGATCCAGGTCAAGGGTGGCGCCCCTGAAATCAATTATACCGGTGACATCACCAAAAACAGCGGCGATCTGGTAAACATTTCGGATACCATCGGTGGTACCCTGAATTTCCATTTCAATAACGTCACAGGTACCGGCGGCAGCGGCATCCGGATCAGCAATGTCAACAGCACGGTCAATGTCCATGGGGCCACACTGAGCGGCAGCAGCGGCATCGATATACAGGGAGGCAACGGCACATACACCTTTACCAGTGCCGATATCACCGGTGTTAGCGGGACTGCATTCAGCCTGTCAAACAGCACGGCAATCGTTACATATAACGGTAATATCGCAAATAACAGCGGGGACCTGATCCTGATCGATAATCTGGGAGCCGGTGGAGCGGTTGCATTTCAATCCGGCACAGTTATCGCCGACGCAGGCAGTACAGGGATTCAGATTTTGAATTCCGCCGGAGCGGTCAGTTTCAGTGCATATGCGGCCGGTAGCGCTTCCGATCCGCTGACCAGCGATGCTGTCAATCTCAGCGGCAATACAGGGACCGTTAATTTTGCAGACATATCCCTTTATACATCAGGGGCCCAAGGTATATTTGCCAATGGCGGAAATCTGAACATCAGCAATGGAGCTGTGGACAGTACGAACGGCCCGGCGATCGATATCTCTGAAACCGCACTGGGGATAACCCTGGCCGGTGTTTGGGTCGAAAACAACAATGGCAAAGGGATTAACCTGATAAACAACACAGGCACCGCCCATTTTGACAGCCTGACTGCTTCCACAACCAATGGTGCGGGAATTGTAGCAATCAATACCGGTACAGTGAATGTGATAAACGGTTCCCTGGAAGGCTCTGCCGGAGCAGCGGCAGATATAGACAACACACTCATCAATATGAACCTAACAACCATTTCCTCGACGAATAGCCCCACGCAGGGGATCGATCTAACGAATCTGGCTGATGGTTCGGTTCTGAATGTCAGCGGCAACACCCTTGTCAGCGATGCTTCGGATAAAGGGATCCGGATCGATACGGCCGGTCCCGGTACGGATATCGATTTCGGGGAGGTTGAGATCGCCCAGCGCAATGAAATCGGCCTTCTGATCAAAGATGCCCATGGTAATGTGGATTATGGCGCGACCACGATACCGAATCCAAAAAATGCCGGGGGATACGGCATCCGTGTGGAAAATTCCAGTGCGGATGTGACATTTGAAAGTGTGGATATCTCCGATACCGTAACCACCGTGGCGCAGGCGGAAAGCCTGGGGATTCCTATCAATGAGGGCAACGGCGACGGGATTTTCCTGATCAATAACACAGGAAGCTTCAACCTGAATGGCGGAACCATTCGGGACAGCGACGGCGACGGGATCGACATACGAAACAGCGCAAATATCTTTTTGGATGGTGTCACGATAACGAACACCGGCAATGACGGTATCCAGGCCATTGATATGACCGGCACCAATACGGTTTCCGCTTGCACCATTACCCGCTTTACCGGCCATGGGAATGCCAATGGAATGACAATATACGGTACCAATGCCGGGACCATGAGCCTGACAGTCAGTTCGAGCCTGTTTTCCAATGAAGACTGGGATGGCGGGAATGCCGGCATCTTTCTGGAGGCCCGTTCAGACTATCAGGCCACCCTTGTGGTGGATGATGCCGGCGGTGCTGTCAATGACAGCATATTTGAGAAGATCACCGGTTCTGCCATAGTCACCGCAGCCATTGACTCCAGTAACGTGACCACACGCATCAGGGATTCGATCTTCCGAAATGCCCATGGTGTGCTGGGCAACAATGCCATTGACATCACTGCCGGCGGTAATGCCACAGTGGGCTTTATTGTCGAAGGCAATAAGATCGAGAACCTGATGAGGGTATCCACCTTTGCAGGCGCAGTCGGTTTCGGCTCCACCTCAAGCCGGAAGATGACAGGAAAGATCCGCAATAACGATTTGGATGATACCAAAGGATCGGGCTTTGCATCCATTATCAGCGGCTCCTCGAATCCCTCCCTGGATGTCACGATCAACAATAATCATGCCGATAACGTGGCCCGCTACGGACTGCGGGTGCGCCTGGATGACACGGCATCCGGCACAGTCCGGGCAGCAGGAAACCGATTGGGCACCCTCAATCCGGTTGGAAACGACAGCAGCACCCGGGACGGGATAGAGATCCGTTCCAGAAACAATACGGGTGACTATTATGTCTCCCTGAAAAGCAATGAAGTCGTTACGGACGGATCCATCGGCAAGGCAATAGACATCGATTCGGAGGACAATGCCTCCATCTATCTTGCGGTAACCGAAGGGAATTTTTTCCAGAATATCGGGAGCGGTCCGGATTTCGATGCGGAGACCGAGGACCCAGGATCTGAAATCTGTCTGAAGCTCACGGGGCATAATTCGCGGACATTTGATCTTGCCGAGACCGCAGGGAATTTCATGGTTGAAAACCTGTCTATAATAGAGACGCTCAATCCCGGTGCGACAATAAATAAAGGGCCCGGAATCGACAATAGCACAGGATGTCCGAGTCATCCGGATGAACCGGCAGACCCTTGATATAAGATGATTGTAAATATATTAGTAATAACGCTGAAGAAAGCCAGATTTAAAACGTGCACAGTATAGATATAAAGTATAGATATATTGAATAAATAAAGGAAGAAAAAGGAGAACAACATGTCCGAACCTTTTCTGGCTGAGATCCGAATCGTCGGTTTTAATTTCGCGCCGCGGGGCTGGGCACTCTGCGATGGGCAGATCCTTCCCATCAGTCAGCATCAGGCCCTTTACTCATTGATGGGAACGATATACGGGGGAGACGGCCGGACCTCATTTGCACTGCCGGACATGCGGGGTCGTGTCCCCATACACGTGGGGAGTTCGAGCGGCTACAGCCACCCAGAGGGCCAAAAGGGCGGTGAAGAGCGGCATGCTCTTAATATGGAGGAGATGCCCGCGCATAAACACGAGATGAAGGCAACAAAGGATAATGCAAGCTCAACCAGTCCGGGCAATAACGTCCTGGCCAGATCAGGGGTGAATTTTTACCGGGATCTGACCACCCCCACGACAATGAATGCGAATGCCGTGACAAATACGGGTGTGGGTCAGGCCCATGAGAATATGCAGCCATTTTTGGCTGTCAACTTTTGTATCGCCCTGCAGGGCATTTTCCCATCCCCCACTTGAGGTGAATCCATGGCTCAACCCTTTGTCGGTGAAATCCGCATGTTTGCCGGCAATTTCGCGCCTCGGAACTGGGCATTCTGTGACGGGCAGCTTATCCCTATATCCGAGAACGCTGCCCTGTTTTCTCTGCTGGGAACCATTTATGGCGGTGACGGCCACAGCACCTTCGGCCTTCCGGACATGCGGGGGAGGATACCGATCCATGCCGGCTCCGGACCCGGATTGAGCCCTCGTCCTCTGGGGGCAAAAGGGGGTGCGGAAAACATTACCCTCACGGTCAATGAGCTTCCCAGCCATAATCACGGATCTATTCAGGCATCCGAAGACCCTGCGGCTTCCGTGGATCCGGCAGGCAAGACACTGGGGGTGCCCACCAGCACGGACCTTTATGCGGATGATCTTTCCCCGGTCAATATGAGTTCCAATGCAATTACCAGTAAGGGCGGGAGCCAGTCGCATACGAATCTGATGCCCTTTTTGTGCATAAATTTTATCATTGCACTTTACGGGATCTATCCGTCCAGAACTTAAGGAGGCATGCATGTCCGAACCTTTTATAGCGGAGATCCGGATATTCGCAGGCAATTTCGCTCCGCGAAACTGGGCATTCTGCAATGGCCAGCTATTGCCCATAGCCCAGCACACGGCCCTGTTTTCGCTCATCGGCACCACCTACGGTGGCGACGGCAGGACCACGACCGCCCTGCCCAACCTGCAGGGGCGGGCGCCCATGCATCCGGGAAGAGGGCCCGGGTTGACCGACAGGCGACTGGGTCAAAAGGGCGGGGTAGAAACCGTTACGCTCACCGAGGCCCAGATGCCGCAGCATACCCATACACTGCAGGCTACGGAGGAGGAAGTCGACCGCAGGGACCCGCAGAACCGTTTCCTGGCGGAGGGGGAACAGGTCTATGGACCTGCGACAAATCTGGGGAACATGGCTGATGGAGCATTGACATCGAACGGCGGAAGCCAGCAGCACAACAACATGCAGCCCTATATTGCAGTCAATTTTATTATTGCATTGACCGGGATCTTTCCGAGTAGGAGTTAAAACTGAACGAATTGTGAATTTGTTAATAAATAAGAAAATACAGGGAAGGAATCATGCTTGACAAATTAAAAAGTACGGATTTTTCGCCTTTGATCAACCAGAAGTTTCGCCTCTACACCGAGGGCCGGGAATCCATAGAGATCGAACTGATCGAGGTGACCCCACTGGGCCCGAAGCATGCGCATGCGTCGCAAACCCGGAAGCGGGAGCCCTTTTCCATTCTATTCCGGGGTCCCGCAGGGGCTCCCCTACCTCAGCGGATCTACCGGATCGAGCACCAAAGGATGGGAGTTCTGGACATCTTTCTGGTGCCCATCGGTCCGGGTGAGGAGGGGATGCAATATGAGGCGGTATTTACCTGATTGGAGAGATATTCTCATACAGATTTAAGAACACAGGAATGAACATATTGAGAAGACAGAATAAATACATGGCCGTACTCCTGGGGCTCATCATTCCCCTTTTATGGACGGGTATGGCCTGTGCCCAGGTTGCCCTGAATATCGGGGATATCCCTGCGGGCAGGAGCGTGAGCATCATCTTCGATGTCACGGTGAATAATAACGGCCCATTGTTTACCCTATCCAATCAGGGAAGCGTCTCAGGGGATAACTTTGCTGCCGTTGACACCGACGATCCTGATACCCCGGCCATGGGGGATGCCACTGTTACCATTCTGAACAGGGTCCCTGTTGCCCTCGATGACAGCGGTGCCACTGATGAGGACACGCTGCTGAGCGTATTTGGTAACGGGGTGCTTGCCAATGATTCCGATCCGGATGCAGATCCTATTACCATAATGGACTTTGATAATATAAGCACTTCCGGAGCCGGGATAGTGGTGAATTCGGATGGGAGCTATACCTATGATCCAACGGCATCCGATGCCATTCAGTCGATGGCAGAAGGGGAAACCCAGACTGACACATTCGGTTATACCATCAGTGACGGCCTCGGGGGGATTGCAGACGCCACAGTGAGTATCATGGTCACCGGGGTGAATGACCCGCCCACGATCGATGATGCAGCCTTCTCTGTGGATGAAAACACCCCGAACGATACAGTGATCGGGTCTGTTGAGTCGAGTGACCGGGATGTTTCGGACACACTGGTCTTCGGCATCACCGGCGGCAATACAGGGAATGCCTTTGCCATCAATGAAGATACAGGGGAGATCAAGATTATTAATTGGGACCTATTAGATCATGAGAGCATTACCCGATATGATCTCACAATAGAGATATCCGATGGCTTGGCCACGGATGAGGCCCTTGTCACAATCCATATCAATGACGTGAATGACAATCCCCCGGTGATCAATAACAAGTACTTCTCCATCGATGAAAACAGCCCCAACGGCACGGTGGTGGGCTCCATGGTAGCGAGCGATGCGGACGAAACAGCCACATTGACCTATAGCATCACCGGTGGCAATACAGGAAACGCCTTTGTCCTCAATGAAAATACGGGAGAGATCCGGGTTCATGATCAGAACCAATTGGATCGCGAGGTTGTCTCCGTGTATGAACTCACGATCCGGGTATCGGACGGATTGGCCATGGATGATGCCGTGGCCATCATCTATATCAATGACGTGAATGATAATCCCCCGATGATCAATGATCAGGCATTTGCCATTGATGAAAACAGCCCTAACAACACATTGGTGGATACGGTTGTGGCGAGCGATGCCGATGCAACAGCCACATTGACCTACAGTATCATCGGAGGTAATACTGGAGATGCCTTTTCCATTAATGACACTAATGGCGAGATCAGGGTCAATGATACGTCGCTTTTGGATCATGAGGTTGTGGGCCAATTTGATCTCACGGTACGGGTCTCTGACGGGATTAATGCAGATGATAGCAACGTCACCATTCTTGTTACAAATGTCAATGAGACACCTGTGGGAGTTGACGATGCTTACGAAGTCAATGAGGGCGAAGAACTGATCCAGGGGGCGCCAGGGGTGCTCGGAAATGATGAAGACCCGGAGAATGATACCCTATCTGCAATCCTGGTCTCCGATGCGGCACACGGGGCACTGACGCTGAATCCCAACGGTTCCTTTACATATCTCCATGACGGCACCGAGACCCTGACTGACGCATTCACATACAAGGCATACGATGGGAGTCTGGAGGGAGATACCGTTACAGTAACCATCACCATCAACCCGGTAAACGATCTCCCTCTGGCTGTTGATGACATTTACGCAGCAGATGTTAATGGCACGGTGACCGAAGATGCACCCGGCATCCTGTCAAACGATTCGGATGCAGAGAATGACTCACTTACTGCGATCCTCGTGAGCGATGTGACACACGGTACACTGAGCCTGAATCCCGACGGCTCCTTCCAGTATATGCACGACGGGAGTGAGGCCATCACAGACACATTTACTTACCAGGCACATGACGGTACGGAAGGTGGAAACAGCGCGTCCGTCACGATCTATCAGCGCGCAACCTATTATTATGATGAGGATGGAGACGGCTACGGAGATCCAAACCGCGCACTGGTCATTGCAATACCGCCTACCCACTACGTTGCGCCCAGGGATTGTGACGATACCGATCCTGTTATCTATCCGGAGGCGCCTGAGCTGTGCGACTGCAAGGACAATGACTGTAACGGCTCAGTTGATGAAGGGTGCACCCTTGCCATCAGCACACTGCCCCCCCTTGTGGTGGAGTCCGGGGGCACCTATGCCTATGAGGCATATTCCAATTATGAAGATGTCACCTGGACCCTCTCAACCAATGAGTCGATTGCGGTGAAACTGAACGGCATAGATACCGATAGCGTAACAGCAGAGTATTGCACCATCACATGGACACCGGCCATCCCGGGAGATTACGGGTTAACCCTCAGGGCAGTCCGCTGCCCTGGAGAAGGGGATGAGAGATTCTCTGATGAGCAGAACTGGAACATCCATGTGAAGGCGCCCTCCATACTCCATGGCAGCCTTGACTATTCTGATAATCAAACCGGATATCCGCTCCCCTGCGGTTGCAGCGGGGATCTCCAATTACCTGTCAGGATCGATCTTTACAGTGACCTGAATGGCAGGCTTGTGGCAAGCACCCATGGAAATGGCGATCCGAATATCCTTTCTGTGGATACCAATTGCACGAGCGGTGAATATGCCATCAGACCGCAGCCATCCGATCCCCCATTATCCGAAGGTCCCTATACCCTGATGGTCAACGATCAGGATCCTTTCACAGAATTCACGTGCTACGGGGATGCCAACTACCGAGGGATATTCGATACCCTGGCCATCAGCCTATATATACACGAGGGGGAAAATGTCCGGGATATTCTTGTAGATCGGAAACCACTTAATTTATATCAGATCAGTGGAAAGGTGAGAAAGATACCGCCAGGGCCGGGAAATATGACAGTCATCTTCTTTGGCATTGACGATCCGGGTGTGAGAAAAAGGGCCGTGTTGAGCGGCCAGGCGAGCGCCTCTTACAGCTTTTCCGCACCGGCCGGGATCTACCGGATACTCGCTCAGGCAGGGGGTTATGCGGGAAAATCAGAAGAGATTCAGATCGATGAGACAGGTGTCGAATATAGTGTGAGTCTGGATTTTGACCTCTATAAACGGGTAGGTCCCTCGGTTTCAATTATTCGTCAGAACATAGGGAGCTTTGATGACTTCGCTATGAACCTCTTCTTCAGATACAACGATCCTGCCGGCATACCCCAGGGGTGGACTGACGCTCATGCGGACTTGAGAATCAATCTGTTCGCAGGATCGGATGACCTGGATGCGGACGGGGTGCCTGATGCGCCTGCAGATGATCCTCAGGGGGATGTGGTGCCAACGGGACTCTCCAATGCAGGGGTCTTTGATGTGGAATATTATACAGGTCTGATCCGGCTGGGGGATCTCTTTGGCAATCCCAATCATGTCATGACAACCCTTGAAGCCCCCGGCAGGTTCATTGTCGGCATACACGGAGAGATGGAGATAGAGGGTGATCCCAATATCTATCCCTTTATAAGGACCTTTTCGGTCCTGAGGCCACCATTTGATGCGGGGGATACCCTCCTCACCGAGACGCATGAATATATCAAACCCTCTGAGATATTCTCCAAGAAAGATGTCCCATATATGTTTCCTGCGGCCTCGGGTAACAGGGAAGTCATGGTCACAGGGAGATTCAATGCAGGGAACATCGATCCCTCCCTGCTATATGAGATTGACAATCAGGGCACAAGATTGGCCGAAATTGACCGCGACGAGCCCCTCTTGTTGAATCTCAAATATCAGGGCAGGCCCGATGCAATTGTAGTGGATCTCGCTCTTCAATACCCGGATGGCCGGATGGTAGCATACAATCCCCCCGAACCCGGAACAGGTGAACGGGATCCCTCTGCCCAGCGTATTGTTTTGGACATCCCTCTCCACAGGGATCTGCAGGCGATCATTCATGACACCGATATCACCCTGGCGGATATCGAGGCCCTGATTGCCAGGAATCCTGAAGATTTTGTCCGGGAAAATGGGGTATGGGAACCGAAGGATAGCCTCTATGGTGTCTTCTTCAGGACGGGTTCCGGCAGGACTGAAGGCTTCATACCGGAGGTGTCCATGGGAGAAGGGATAGAGGTCGTCGACTCACCCGAGGGCATATTATTCTCCAGGACCATGGTCACACACACATCCGCATGGTTTTCCGCCCATCCGGAAGAGTTGGACGGGGACTTGGACGGATACAGTGAGATTGAGGGCGACTGCGATGATACGGACCCCTCTGTGTACCCCAATGCTCCGGGGACCCATGAGGGTAAGGATAATAACTGCGACGGGATTATCAATATAAACGAGAAAAAACCTTCTCCAAAGGGACCGTATTTATATTACAGTTTTCCCGTCTTTTCTTTTCAGGACCAGGGATATAAGCCAATATCCAATAAGTACAACCTTTGGATCATTCCGGATTATTCCCGAATATTGAAGATACCGAATTATTCACAAATCAATCGTTTATTAAGTAACGAATTATCAGTGAATGATTTCTATCCTAGTCACTATTATTCTAATTATGGCTCACGCCTGAATTATTCTCACTTTCCACAATCCCCCAAATGGACCCCGGAACTCAAAAAGTTCTATGAAAAATGGGGATACACCGGATATTGATGCAAATGTATTTCAGGTCTGAATTTGGTAGATCAGCAGCCTCATCATGCTCCAAATACTATTTAGTGAAAAAAGAAGCCCTGCTTACGTCTACTAATACTGATGAACTCGTATAAGGTTTAAAAAATCTCTGATTGCAGGTTGGCAAAATATATGACAGCTTTATAACGGCTCATCCTCTATTTTCTATTTTTTTGTTTTTGGGTTAAAATTTACTATAGGGATACATTGTTGACAAAAACATTATAGATTTTTCTCGCTATTATGCTTATGCATATAATATAATCTAATATAGGAGATTTGACATGAGGAATGGGGGATCAATTAACAATTAATATTAACAATGCCATTAAATATGGCAAAAAGATAAATATAATCCTATTCAAATTCCCGAATAGGCAGCAAATAAAATCAATGAAACAGGGAGGATAGTCCGATGAGAAAAAGCTACTTTTTATTTTTGATCCTTTTCGGATGCTTCATTTTATTCAGTATTCTTTTCATTTCTCATAATGATGTTTGTCTGGGGCAGGATTTAAGTCAATTTCCGGCATATCAGGTCCCCCCATCATTTCCCCAATATCCCACTCTATGGTCACACACCTATTTACCTTATTCTTATATACCGGGTTTTGACAGCCTGACTGATCGTGCAAGGTATGTATATTTCCCCTGGCCGGGATTTTCTGTGTTCAATTCCTATGGCCTTTCAGGGATAGAAATCGCCTATTCCTATATATTTCCCTTTAATGCTACGTTTGCCCCCTATTATCTATTTCCTGAATGGCAGATTCCACCGTCAGTTCCCCCGAGCCTTGCTCAATGGCCTCTCTATGCAGCACCTCCAAATATATAATTTACGGGATGGGAGGATTGATTAGCATACTCCCGCCCCCTCCACTTAAGGTAAATAATGAAGTGGGCATGGGTTTCAAATATGGTTCATACGAAAAATGAGTCCCTAAGGTTGATGACCTCTTAAAAAGTCATGTATTGGGTCATAGAGGAGCGTAGCGACGAAGCAATCTAACAAATACAATCAGATATAACATACGAGATTGCTTCGCTTCCCCCGACGCTTTGCTCGGGGCTTTGGCTCACCGCAATGACATTTTTTGGAATCTTTACGAATCCATCAATGTTCCTTTCCAAAAACGGATCTAAGCGGCAAATATCCCCATAGCATACCTCAATTACATCCCCCCTGACATGTAAATCGATAGGAGCAGGGATTGACCTGACCCCAAAATTCTGGTCCAGATTTTATGTTGGTTTCTTGGGTGTGAATGCCGCTGCTGTAAAACGATCTATGGAAAAAAGGATATAAAGGGGAAATAGGCATTTGCTTGCGCCTATTCTATCAAATAATGGAGTACGAGCTGAGCCTTGCACTTCCCCAATATCTTAAGAAGAATTGTCCACCTTAGATTTTGTGTTTTCCATATCCATCGTACCATTATTGTCAGTATGTCCTTGCATTTATTTATATTCCATTGGATAAGACCGATACGATGAAAAGAAAAAGAATTCCCATACATAAGATTACACGTCCCCACATTACAGAGGCATTTCCGATACAGAGGCTTTTTCACCTGCTGGATCAGGAAAGAAGCCTGCCTGTCATCTGGGTGACCAGCCCCGCAGGCTCAGGGAAGACCACACTCATTGCAAGTTATATAGCCAAACGGAAGATGCCATGTATATGGTACAAGATGGGACCAGAGAGATGAGGGTATCGCCTCCTTTTTTTGCTATATGGGCATTGCGGTAAGGAGGGCTTCTCCTCACAGAAGAAGGGATCTGCCATTGTTTACCCCTGAATACCTCTCGGGAATTTCCACTTTCGCACGGCGATATTTCGAAAGGATTTTTAGCTGCCTGGAAACCCCTTGCATAATTGTATTTGATGATTATCAATGTATCCCTGAACACTGTAGTATTGATTCAGCCATGATTCTCACCAATATCTAAGATAGCGTAATTTCCTTTTTAAGCCTTTGTCTCAAATTCAAATCGCAGTATCTTTTTCGTGCCTTCCCCTTTATTAGCGATAAAAATAGGGCAAATTACCTCCAGGCATTCCATAAGGATTCTGAAACTGCGGATAGCCAATCCACGGATTCTGAAAGTTATAATATGGATGACCAGTACGTATGGGTGTTCCGGACGAACTAAGATAATAACTATTCGCGGGATTCTGCGTATTATAAAAAGTGATACCTCCATCTTCGGGAGAATAATAAACTCTCCGAAGCTCATAAAGCCAGTTACCCAGGCCAATATATGATGGCGGCGATATATAATGACTGTTACCAATAAAAGAATATGAGGGCGGACTGTCATATCTACTGCGCATTAGCCATGTATTATATTGATAATCTGAAGGAATCATTGGAGCCACCGGAAAACCTATAGTGAAGTATTTCCCTTTCAGTCCGGGGTCAATATACACACCGTGTTCAATAACAGAGAAATTTTCATAATGCTCATAACGAATCGGGAATTCCATCGGCCCTTCGTACATAAAAGTCTGGGGATAAGTAAAAGTAGGATCAAAAACAGGCTGAGTAACAGGATAGTAGCCAAAATAAGGATACTGACCAAATACACCATAATTATAGGGCAGTGTCCAATTGTTATTATAAGGATAACCGATAAATCCACCCTGAGCCATTATTGAAGACGGGATAAGCCAAAGGGCAATAACAATGAGCAGACTTATTTCAAATGCTTTAAAAATCCCTGATTTCAGTGTCTGATTCCTGATCATAGTACCCCCATCCTTTCTAAGCAATATTTTTTTTGGTTTAATAACGGTATCGCAAAAAAGATGGTAATAAGGCTGCTATGTACGGCGGGATATTTTCTTCATAACCTAATCCTCCTGTTTTAGGTTGATGCAAGGTATTTTATCTGTAATTAAGTGATAGAAAAGAAGCTGACTTCCAGGACTGGCTTGAATTATGGAAGAAACACGATGAAATGAATTATTTTGGAAATAAGATACCACTTTTTATGGATATTGTAAAGGTTATCGAAGAATAACTTTCTTGGCTCTTCAATACTTCCTGCTACAATCTGTCACAGAAAGCAAACTTTTTCTCTCAATATTAAAAACATATGAAAGCAGCCATTCACATAAGAGTCTCCACAGCCCAACAAATCGATAAGGATTCCCTGCATACCCAGGAAGAGCTTTTAAAGCAGTATTGCAGGGCCAGGGACTTCGGAATATTCCGCATCTACAGGGATGAGGGCATCTCCGCAAAAGACAAGAAACGGCCCTCTTTTGAGGCTCTCCTGAAGGATGCCTCCAGGAAAAAATTCAATTATGTAATTGCCACAAGGCTTGACCGGATAACAAGATCATTAAAGGATCTTATTGATTTGATGGATTTCTTCCAGAAGCATGATATAAAGATTGTCTCCCTTAATGAAAATATTGATACCGAAGGCCCTATGGGAAGGTTTGTTACGAATCTTCTTGGCGCAATAGCGCAGCTTAAGAGGGAGATAGATGCCGAAAGGGTATCAACGGATATGCATTTCAGGGCCATGAAAGGCAAATGGAACGGAGGCATTATTCCTTATGGATATATAACAAGGGAGAAGCTTGTTGAGAATCTTATAAGGGAGGGAATGAGCAAGAGCAAGGCAATAGAGAAGGCAAATAAGGAAACGCCCAAATCAAAGAAGCTCTATGTCAATAAGCAGGAGGCAAAGCTCATAAGGCATATCTTTGATTCATATCTCAGCAATAAAAGCCTCAAGAGAGTTATCAATGACCTGAATACATCAGGACACAAGACAAGGAAAGGGCTCTGGACAACAACAACTGTAAGAAGAGTGCTGACCAATCCCTTTTATCTCGGCTATATCACCTATGGCAAGAGAAAGGCTGACATTGCAACAGGCAGGATGCACGGATTTACGCATAAAAAGAAGCTCTCTTCAGGAAAGTTCAGGGAATATGTCTATTACAGATGTTCCACATCAAGCAGGAAGGGTGCATCTGCATGTAAAGGCCAGACAATAGAGGGACAGCCTATTGAAAATATTGTTGTCGATTCCATACTTAAAATCTCCGGGAAGAGGGCATTCCTGACAGAAAAGGAAAAGCTGCTTAAGCAGTTAAGGGAGAGCATAAAGCCCGAAAACAGGGATATTGAGAATTAGAGAAAGCATATCCTGAAGCAGGAAAAGGAGCTTGTGTCCAGAAGGGATACCCTGCTTGATAAGCTGGAAAAGCAGGTTATAGATGATGAGACCTTTGCTGAAAGGTTTTCTAAAGTAAAGCAGGAACTGGAAGAGGTCAGGAACAGGAAGGCAGACCTGGATATGAGAAGAGAGGAATCAAAGGCCAGAATACTTGCCCTTGATGCTTCCTATGAGGAGCTTGTGAATCTGAAGGATATATGGCCTCTTCTTGATATCGAAGGACAGAAGGCAAGGCTGAATGTCATCGTTAAGGATATATTTGTCCGGAAAGACGGCAAAAAGCTCAAATTAAAAACAACTCTCTATATGGATGGATTAGGCAGTAAAAACAACCCTTCCACTCCTGATTCAGGAAATTCCTTAATGTGTGCCGAAAGGACAGGGTTGCGGCGCCCTTTTGTCACTTCACTCTAAAGGCTCGAATACCCCTTCCCTCTTCATATCCTAAGGAATTGAAAACCTTGGGGGATCATATAAGAAAAAGGCGGCTGGATCTGGGACTTTTGCAGGTCGATTGTAGAAAGATTATCTATTGTGCGGAAATTTTTAGGACTTTCACAGAAGGAACTGGCTGCAAAGATGGGCGTTGATCCAACAAGTATTCATGACTGGGAGGCCGGGGAACATAAGCCAACAAAAATGTCTTTGAAGATTATTGAGAGATTTTTTAGATATTCTCTTTAAGGAATATTTGTTCATTTAATTCTTTAATTTATTATGACCTTAAGGGAATTTTCCAACCTCTGTTTAAATACTCTTTCTTCCTAATACCTCTTCTATCTTGGTTTTCAACTGAAGATGCCCAATTGGTTTTTCAAGATAAAACTCATCATACAATTCAAAGGCCTTAGACTTATAAATATCATCTTTCCTGGCGCTGAGCATAACAACAGGAATTTCCATAGTATCCTTATCCTTTTTTAGCCTTTTTAAGACTTCAAAGCCATCCATACCCGGCATGATAAGATCCAGAATAATCAGATCCGGTCTTATCTTTTTGGCCAACTTAACGCCCTTTCTGCCGCTTGTGGCTATATTGACCTCAAAATCGCCAACAAATTCCAAATTCAGCTTTGTGACTTTACAAAGGTCTTCCTCATCATCAATTATCAGAATTTTCTTTCTGCACATCCTATCTTTCCTCTGCTATCTTCAAGATAATGGTTATTTTAGTCCCTTCATTCAAACCGCTGTTTATCTCTATCAGCCCCTTATGCAAATCAATTAGGTTACGGCTCACTGACAGTCCCAAGCCGGTGCCCTCACCCGGGCCTTTAGTGGTAAAAAAGGGATCAAATATCCTCTTTAGGTTTTCTTCAGAGATTCCGATACCCGTGTCTTCTATCTCAACCAATACCGCTTTTTCTCCCAACCTGAAATAATCCCTACTTCTCCTGCCCACACCATTCTTTATTTCATTTAACTGGATCTCATCAGTGCTGATAATTATCTCTCCGCCCTTGGGCATTGCCTGAAATGCATTTAAAAATATGTTGATAAATATCTGATTCATCCTGTCTTTATCAACTAATGCTTTGGGAATATCCTGTTTTGTTTTTTTAACAATTTCAATATTTTGTCCACATTTGATCCCTTGTTTTGCAAAAAAAAGCGAATCTTCCAAAATGGAATTTATATCTTCAGGTTTCAGACTAAGTTCCGTAAGTCGAGAAAAATCAAGTAGAGAGTGTATGATATCATCCGCTCTTACGACATTTACTCTGATCATATTTAAGATCCGATATACTTCCTTTTGTTTGGGAGATAAAATCTCTTTAAGATAATCCACACTTTGGATGATGATGGCTAAAGGATTTTTTATCTCATGGGCTATGCCGCTTGCCAATTCACCCATAATACTCATTTTTTCGGCCTGGATAAGTTGATTCTGGGCTTCTTTTAGTTGAGCATAAGCTCTCTGCAACTTCTCCTCGGACTGCTTACGCTCCGTGATGTCCCTAAAAATACCCGTCAAATACCTTTTTCCATCCATAATAATGGGAGATGAGTTAATATCAGCATAAAAAACACTGCCGTCTTTCCTTTTCACCGGTATATCCTTAGCCAGTTTAATCTTTCCCTTTAATTGGTCCTCAAACTGCTCCAAAACATAAGGAAGGTCATCCTGGGGATGGATATCCATAACTCCCAGATTTTTAATCTCTTCCGGATCATAACCGAGCATATGACAAATCATTTTATTGCTAGTATAAAATTTTTTGTTTTCTACGTCCGCCAAAAGTATCCCGTCGACTGCATTTTCAAAAATTACCGTAAACCTCTGCTCAGACTCTTTTAATGACTCCTCCATCTGCTTCAGCCTCGTGATGTCTTTTGATGCTGAAATGATGCCGAAAGGGTTTCCTTGGGCATCTTTCATTAATGTCCAGCTAGTCAAAACAGGAAATTTTGTTCCGTCTTTGCGGATGACAATTCTTTCAATATTCTGAACAAAGCCTTCTTTTTCTAGTATTGGCAATAATTCACTTATCACCTTTTGACCTTCCTCCTGAGACATAATACCGATTTCAAGGGGTGTTTTCCCGACTATCTCTTCTCTTTTCCATCCAGTACCTCTTTCAAATTCAGCATTGACCTGTTGAATTGTCCCATCCAAATCCAAGACCAGAACCGCATCAAGCATTCCTTCAATTATTGCTCCTGCATTATATTTCTTTTGCTGGAGGTGCTTGCAGTCCGTACCTGATGTTTTCAATTCAGTTGCCCTTTCGATTGTGAACCTTAATTTGTTTGTTGTCATAATTAGTAATATACCTCATAAAGGAACACAAAATGTTCGCTATCATGATTATTAAAGGAATATAACTTGAATAATTCGAGCAAAATCAGAGCAAAGGTCAGATAATTACGCTAATATCATTTAGCCAACTCCGACAAAAAAGGCATGTCAGAAAAAATTGTGCCTCCTTACTGGTTAATATACTCATAAAAACACATTTACACCCTGTTTTCGCATGAATATCTCATTCCATACACCTCTAAATATCTCCCTTATCGCAGATTTAGTCATATAATATTCGCAGTATTCACAAACTTCACGTAAAAGAATCCTCTTTATCATCAAACTATATTTTCTTTCTATTTTTATTGATACCAAAAAAAAACAGGCCATTAAATGGGAAATAACTGGGTGGATTATGGGTATAAAAAGTAACCCATTAAATACTAGAAGGATTATCGAATTAAAGCTGCTGCAGAAAGGAGTGCAGGTTGATATCCTTTTTTGATATGAGTAACTTTTTTCTAATATTTTTCCTGTGTTTACTGACAGTTTGGAAAGAAATATTTAAAAGATTGGAAATTTCTTTACTGGTAAGACCATTTTTTAACATACTGCAAATCTCTATTTCTCGTGATGTGAGCTTGGCGATTTTTTTGGTTATTTTTCGACCAAATGAGGACGTAATGTCTTTTAAATTACTTTCAAGCAAAGCCATATACTCCTTGGAGGCACCCTTTAATTGAAGCCTTTTTACAATCGGGAGTATTAGTTCATCGATATTCGCTATGATATCTTCCTGCATCCTTGTTTTTTCTACCTCGAGCTGACCAAGAACCTCTCTGAGCGCAATATTTTTTTCTTCCAAGACCTTTTTCTGTTTGTCTAATTCTTTGGCATATGCTTCTAATGCTTGCTGGGATCTCTTATGTTCAGTAATATCTTCACCAGAACATAAAACACCCACGACTGTTCCTTGTTGATCATGCAATAAAGAATTGTGCCAGGATATAATCCGTTCCTCACCACTTTTGGTCAAAATAGGATTTTCAAAGTGCTCGATGCATTCGGTTTCTCCATTCATTATTTTTTCGAAAGTTGTTTTGACTTGATTACACAGTCTTTTGGGTATGAATGATTTAAACCAGTTTTTGCCCACAATATCCTTTTCCTCATATCCAAGAATCTGACAACCTTTTTTATTAATTAAATGAATCTTATTGTCTGCACCGATCATGATAATCATAACTCCTGCTATATCAAGGAATTTCTGAGCCTTGTCCCTTTCATTCCGCAACTTCTGTTCCACATCCCTACGCTCAGTTATGTCCCTGATAAAGGCGACCTTACAGCATCGGTTGCTTATTAAGATCTTTCCTTGCCCACTAATATCAGTATAGGTCATCGATCCATCCTTTCTGAGGAGAGGGATATTCATAAGCAATGTCCCTCCTTTCCTAGGTGGACCTTCAAGTTTCGAAATTATATATGGTAAATCTTCTTTTGGGTGAATATCTTCTATCCTCATTTGCAGCATTTCCACTTCTTTATAACCCAACATCTGACAAATAGCTGGATTTACATGCAAAAATTTTCTTGTTTTAACATCTATCATAACTATTCCTTCGATGGCATTCTCAAAGACCTTCTGGTATTTTCTCTCATATTCTTTAAAATTTTCCTCCACCTGCTTTAGCCTTGTGATGTCTCTTGTTACTGAAATGATGCCGAAAGGTTTACCTTGGGCATCTTTCATCAATGTCCAGCTAGTCAAAACGGGAAATTTTGTTCCATCTTTGCGGATGACAGTTCTTTCAATATTCCGAACAAAGCCTTCCTTTAACAATTTTGGCAATAATTCTTTTCTTAGCTTTTGCTCCTCCTCTTTGGACAAAATCCCGATTTCAAGAGGTGTTTTCCCAATTACCTCTTCTCTTTTCCACCCCGTACCTCTTTCAAATTCAGTATTGACCTGTCGGATTGTCCCATCCAAATCAAGAATCAGAACCACATCAAGCATTCCTTCAATTATTGCGGATGCTTCAATTTTCTTTTCTTGAAGGTTCTTGTACTCGGTTTCCAAGACTCTCAATTCAGCAATCTGTTTATGCAGGTCTTCTATTTCCTGCCGGGATTGAGCTTTAATATTGTCCACATCCTTAATCATTTTTATTTAGGGTAAAGGGATGATCATACTAATATTACTATCTGCATTCTTCAAGATTCCTTCATAAAATTACATCTTAAAAAAGTCCTATAGCAGGTTATAAGAAAAAATAAAATCTATTCTGAAAATGCGATATTAGAATAAAACCAGAAAGATATCTTTTCTGTAAAGACCCGAGCGAACAAATAATCAGGGAAATTACATAATTTTTATACGGATTAAATAAAAAAGCCAGCCTTCGATGAGAAGACCGGCTCTTTTCAATATAATAATTAGTCCTTTTCCTCTTAAAACCGAAAAAGACAAGAGGCTTTCAGACTCTTCTTCTGGCTCCTGGATCATCTTCAACCGCGTTCCTGCTTTAATACAGTGGCAATTTATTGCTTTACACCCAGCTACAGCAGCACCACCACGGATTTTAACCGTGTTCCTTTCATCTGAAAGATTTAGATATGGCTTTAATACTCTTTACGTTTCTATCATAAAGAAATTTTTATGTCAAAAATATTAAGCATCATGTTTTGCGCTAAATTCGCAAAATTATCCGCTGCTTGGCTGGTAATTATGGGGATTGTTCCAACAAGCATTCAGGGATGGAGGCTGGGGCGCATTAATCCATGAAAATCTCTTTGGAGATTATTGTATGATTTTTCATAAATTGGAGGCTGAAAACAAGAAATATAATACAATTTCTATAGGCCAATCATATCTGGCATTTTTAATGCAAGTTTTTCAAATTATAAAATAAATATAGAAAGGAGTGATACAGAATCAATAAAACTTAGAATAAAAAGTCATTTGACTGGACTGGTTACATTGATTTAGGTTAAAGCGTTAATATTATGAGTGCGTAAATCTTATGACTTGTTCTTTGTGAGATAATGACCGGGTTTATTCGGTCAAATCCTTAGAGGAGAAGAGTCAGATGACAGAGTCTAGTCTAATATGGTCTATTTGTTCAAAAACATTATTTGTGATACTTATTGCCTTCATATTATTGATCATTTTTTGGGTGGCAAATGCCAATGCTCAATGTCTTCTTGCGGCTTCATCGAATTTTTTACCTCTTATGAAATTTCAAGTATTACCCCAATATTATTCTACCAACAGTCCCAAGCAATATAGTT